>JAPKGY010000320.1 GCA_026647385.1 Phycisphaerae bacterium
ATCTCCGGCAAGACCATCGGCGTGCTCTCGCAGGGGCCGTTCATACTGGCGCTGTTGTTGGTCCCGTTCTGGGCCCGGCGCTGGGCGAATCGCCGGCCGGGTTGGGCCCATCGGCTGATAACCACGATCGTCATTTTCAACTTTCTGGCCCTGACCTTCTGGGCCGTGTGGCCGCCCCCGCTCGTGCTGAGTGCTTTCTTCGCGTTCGGGGTGATCCTGTTCTATTACCTGCTGGCCCACGAACGCCGGACGATCCGGCGCGTCCTCCATGGAAAGGACGAATCGAAATGACGCTCACGTTTGCGCTGATACTCGTCCTCGAAGCCGCCGGGCCCGAAGGCCGCGGCGCGCAGGTCGCTCCACAGGACCGGCCGGATGCGGATCGTTACGCCGACAACGCCTGCGTTCAGTGCCATCGCAATCTGGCGGGGCGCTCCGCGGAAATCGTCGATCTCGAATGGGCCAGGAGCGTCCATCACGACCATAACGTCGCCTGCGACGGATGCCACGGCGGGGATGCCTCGCTGACCCGCGACCAGTTTCCCTCCGATGAGGCGTTCAAGGAGGCTGCCCACCTCGCCCGCAACCCGGAGTTTCTCCAACTGCACGGTGGCGAGGGCGTCTTCGTAAGCCGGGCTCGCGGCCGGTCGATTTCGTATTTCTGTGGGCGATGCCACACCGAGATCATGGAGAAACACCTCGGCAGCCCGCATGGGAACTTCGGCGACCCGTCGTGTCTCTATTGCCACGGGCGAGGCAGCCACGCCATTCCGCCGGCGACGACGGAGATTATCGACACCCGATCCCGCCTGGAAGGGGGGCGGTGCTCGTACTGCCATCAGGCGTCCACGATGAAGGCGGTGGCGGAGATCAAGGACATTCTCGACAAGAGCGCCGAACTGATCGACTCGTCGGCGGCCAAATTCATCAAGCTGGAGGGGATGGGCTACCGGAACCTGGCCCTGTCGGATTTGCACCACCACACGGCTGAGACGCACTCGCGGCTGCGGCGGGTCTTTCACAGCTTCAACCGGCGGGAGATCAACGAACTGGCCCGTTCGATCGACAACGTCGCAAAGCAGACCAATTCCGTTTACCAGCTGGTCGAGTCGCTGCGGCAGGCCCGCAGGAATCAGACGTTGATCGGCCTGGGGGCGGTGGTGTTTTTGCTGGCGTTCGCCCGGATCCTCGTCTACTACAAGGCCGCCTTCTGCGAACATCCCGACCGCAGCGAGGCCGTGCCGCCCTCCACGCGGGGCGTGGAAAAGCACGAATGAAGCGTCTGTCGCGCCGTCCCGCGGGGACGACCGACGCCAGCCCGGCGTTTCAACGCGGGGTGATCGACTGAATCGGAACGTGCCGAGGAGGGGGAGGGGGCACCCGCGCTTACTGTTGCGACGGGGATGGCGTGGCCGGCGGACTCGCGGCGGCCAGGTGGTCGCGGTAGGCCTTCAGGTGGGCGACCAGCTCGAGTTTGTCGCGGATCGGCAGGCCGAACTTGTCGCCCTCGGCGATCGCCTGCTCGAAGGACCAGCCGCAGTGTTTCATGCGATAGGCGGCGTAGGCGGCGCCGGTCCGGTTTTCGCCGCCGGCGCAATGGACCAGGAGAGGCCGATTCGACTCGGCCGCGAGAGCGTCGGCCGCCCGGTCGAGGTCCTCGAAGGTTCCGAGCCCGTCGCCCGGCATGCCGACGCGGATGAAGCGGATGCCTTTCTCGCGGACGACGGCCTCCTCCTTCTTCTGGTCGGGATTCTCCGGCTCGTCGTTGAGCAGGCAGAGAATCGTCTTGATGTGCTTGTCGTCGATGATACGCCGCAGGGGCGCGGGCTCGATATAGCCCGAGCGGTAGAGTTGGCCGGCCTCGACCTCGTGGAATCGCTTGGGCAGGTAGTGGTGCCGCCCGAGCTTGATCGATACGACGGCGGCGCTCAACGCCACCAGCCCGATCGCCAGAACAACGTATTTGCCTTTGATCCCGCGCGGTGGCTGTGGCTCGGCCGAACGTCCGGTCATCGCCCTGTCTCCGATGCGTGTGGTCTGCCCGCCGTGGCCCGGCGATCAGTCGTTGCGATTGCCGCCGAGCAGGCCGGACCGCAGCAGCAGGTAGAGCAGGGTGAGGATCGCGCCGATGGTGGCGGCCACGTACGTCATGGCCGCCGCGTTGAGCACGCGTCCGACCTCGGCATCTTCATTAACAGCGACGACGCCGTTGGCGACGAGCAGCTCGCGAGCCCGCTTGCTGGCGTCGAACTCGACGGGCAGGTTGATCAACTGGAACAGCACGGTCAGAGAGAACAGGATGATGCCCGCCCAGATCAGCCCCTGTCCGACCAGCGTCGATGAGAGCGCCAGCCCGACGATGAAGATGATCATGGACAGGTTTCCGCCGACGGCCGCCAGCGGCACGATGCCGTTGCGCAGCCGGAGCGGGCCGTAGCCGGCGGCGTCCTGAATCGCATGGCCGGCTTCATGAGCGGCCACGCCGACCGCTGCCAGCGATCGCCCGTTGTATACGTCGGGGCTCAGCCGCAGGACCTTTTCCTTCGGGTCGTAGTGGTCGGAGAGGAAGCCCTGGGCCGGTTCGATGGCCACGCGCTGCAGGCCATAGGACCGCAGGATGCGAGCAGCCGCCTCGGCGCCGGACAGCCCGCGCGTCGGGATCTCGCTGGCCCGGGCAAATGCGGATTTCACCCGGAATTGAGCCCAGATCGCCAACAGCATCGCGGGCGCCAAGAGGATGAAATACAGCGGGTCGAAGACGAACATGGTCGATAACCTCCCAACTCCAAACCGACCGGTTGGTGGTCGGTGTTACCTGCTCACCGGCTGGGCACCGGCCCCAAGCCGGTGCCACGCGGTGCCCAGCCGTAGTTCTTTTACGTTTCAAACGCAGGCAAGGTTAATGCCAATCGCGGAAATCCGCAATTAGTTGCGGTGCAAACGGTTAGGGCGGGCCCTTTTTCCCTGAAACCTGTCACTCTGGCAGTACGGCCGCCAACTCGGGTCGGCGCGGTGGTGGGCGAAGCGTGTGGCCCGGAGAGAATCCGCAAGGCCGCTCACTTCAGGTCGGCCTCGCCAAGGACCTTGAAGTTGTTGCGAATGAGGGTGTCGGTGGCAATTTCGATGTTGTCGACGGAGATCGCCAACATGGGCCCGAGCTTCGGGGTCAGCAGCGGGTAACAGCCGCCGATGTTGATCTCGGCGGACAGAAGGCACTGCCAGATGGCCAAGAGCCCGCGTTTGCCGAGCGGCAGGGATACGAGGATCACCTCGCTGACGCTGAATGCGTAGCCTGATTGGCGAAGAATGGTCATGGCTTCGTCGGGCGCGTCGCAGAGCAGCCGAACGACCGCGTAATCCACGTTGTCGGAGACGGACAGCCCGAGGATCTTGATGTCCTGGGTGTCGATGAGTTGGGTGAGGCGGAGGAGCTGGCCCACCTGATTGTCGAGGAAGACCGAAAGTTGACGCACTCCGGGTAAGGACTGCCCCTCCAAGGTGTCCATCGGCCGGCCAGCCAGGCTCATGGCAACATTCTACCCTCGGCCACTGACGTGCCAACACAAAACCGCCGTGCCAGGACAAAAAAGGCCGAACCTGCCACTCTGGCAGGGCGGTGGCTCACCCCATCTATCGGTATTCCTCTTAAGTGTCTGCGAATAAAAATGTTAAGAAACTCAGGCCGGGTTCGGGATGCTGGCATCGGACTTGCCTGGGGTCCCCTGAATCAACGCGCGCGGGGTGCGCCTGCGTGCAGAAGGGAGTAAAGGCCAATGTCCAAGATCATCGGCATCGACTTGGGAACGACAAACTCGGTCGTGGCAATCATGGAAGGCGATCAGCCGAAGGTCCTGACCAACGCCCAGGGCTCGCGGCTGACCCCGTCGGTGGTGGGATTCACCGAGAAGGGCGAGATCCTGGTCGGCCAGATCGCCAAACATCAGCAGGTGACCAACCCGCAGAACACCGTGTTCTCGATCAAACGATTCATGGGCCGGCGGCACAACGAGGTCCACAGCGAAGAGAAGATCGTGGCGTACAAGATCGTCGGGAGCGAGAACGACCTGGTCAAGGTCGAGGTCCGAGGCAAGACGTACACCCCGCCGGAGATCTCCGCCATGATCCTGCGCGATCTGAAGAAAACGGCGGAGGATTATCTGGGCGAGAAGGTGACCCGTGCGGTCATCACCGTGCCGGCTTACTTCAACGACTCGCAGCGCCAGGCGACCAAGGACGCCGGCGAGATCGCCGGGCTGAAGGTCGAGCGGATCATCAACGAGCCGACGGCCGCCGCCCTCGCCTACGGGCTCGAGAAGAAAAAGAACGAGAAGATCGCCGTGTTCGACCTGGGTGGCGGGACGTTCGATATCAGCATTCTGGACATCGGTGACAACGTATTCGAGGTGCTCAGCACGAACGGGGATACCCACCTGGGCGGCGACGACTACGACGAGGAGCTGATCAACTACGTGGCTGAGGAATTCCGCAAACGCGAGGGGATCGACCTGCGCAAGGACCCGATGGCCCTGCAGCGGCTCAAGGAGGCGTGCGAGAAGGCCAAGTGCGAGCTGTCCACGATGCAGGAGACGACGATCAACCTGCCGTTCATCACCGCGGACCAGACCGGGCCGAAGCACCTGCAGGAGACGCTCACCCGGGCGAAGTTCGAGCAGCTCACCCACGCGCTGACCGAGCGGTGCCGCGGGCCGGTGCTCAAGGCGATCCAGGATGCGAAGCTGTCCCCCAAGGATATCGACGAGGTCGTGCTGGTCGGCGGGTCGACGCGCATGCCGGCCGTCCAGCGGCTGGCGAAGGAGATCTTCGGCAAGGAGCCGAACAAGTCGATCAATCCGGACGAGGTGGTCGCCGTCGGGGCCGCCATCCAGGGCGCCGTGTTGGCCGGCGATAAGGACGACATCGTTCTGCTCGACGTGACCCCGCTGTCGCTGGGCGTCGAGACGCTGGGCGGGGTCATTGCCTTTTCTCACCATCGGGCTGTCCGGCCTCGGCCGCCTCACGCTGACCTTG
>JAPKGY010000321.1 GCA_026647385.1 Phycisphaerae bacterium
TGTCCCGTGCCCATAGCGCGACCTCGTGCCGTTTACCCTAAATCGAGCGGGCAGGACGTAAGCCAATCCCGCCATCAAAGCCATGCCAGGATTGCGGCTTCCCCGGGCATTCCCGCAAGCCGCCCCGTCGCTATGCCGATGAACCTTGAGATACCGTGGTCCCTGATTTCGACAGGCTGGGGGGCGGATGATCCGAATCCCGATAGAAGAGTTGGTTCCTGGAATGGAGCTGGCGGCCCCCATTCCACACCCTCGCCTGCCCCACGTCGCCCTGCTGAAAACAGGTTATCGGCTGGTCCCCAAAGTCGTCCGGCAACTGCCCAAATACGGCATCCGGTACGTCTGGATCCGGCACCCGGGCTTCGAGTTCCTGGACGAGAAGGTGAACCAGGTCATTCCCCAATGTCGGGCGCAGCTTTTCTATCAGGTCAAGAAGAGCTTCACCGGCATTTCCAATCACACCGCGGGCTCCTTCGACCTCAACCAGTATAAACAGGCGGTGAGCGACCTGATCCTCAACCTGGTGTCGGACTCGGCCAACGCCGTGTGGGCCGAACGCCTCCTCGGCGACAACGAGGAGCTTTTCGCCCATAGCGCGAACGTCGCTTACCTGGCATTGGTTCTGGGCATGGGGCTGCGCAAGTACATCGCCCGGGAGCGGAAGTACCTGGAGCGATCCGAGGTCGAGGACCTCACCAACCTCGGCATCGGCGCGATGCTGCACGACATCGGCAAGCTCGGACTGGACCGCGGCATGCGGGACCTTCACGAACTCGATCCGATGGAGGACCCGAGCGTCTATCGCGAGCACCCGGAGCGGGGTTATCGGGCATTGACCGGCCGGATCGAGGCGACGGCCGCCGCCGTCGTACTGCACCACCATCAGTGGTTCGACGGGCAAGGTTTCCCGAAAATCAAAGCCACCCACGCGGAGCGCAGGCCGGTCGCCGTGAGGGGCCGCAAGATCCACATCTTCCCGCGCATCGTCGCGGTGGCCAATGCCATCGATTCCCTGATCGCCCTGGGCCGACGGAACGGCAAACCGACGGTGGCCGCACTGGCCGCCTTGCAGTCACGGGCCATTCGACCGCGCTTCGACCCGGTTATCCTGCTGGCTGCCCTGCGCTCGGTCCCGCCGTTCGCCCTCGGGTCGTGCGTGACCCTCTCGGATAACCGCAAGGCCATCGTGATCGACCTCAACCGCGAAGCCCCGTGCTATCCCACCGTTCAGGTCGTACCCGAAGGTGGAGCGATGGACGCGCCGACCGGCGAAACCATCAACCTGTCGGAGACGACGGACGTATGGATCGGTTACGACGGCGGTTGCCCGGTCAGCCAGTACCTCTACAAACTTCCCAAACGCCGCCGAAGGAAACCCCTGATCACGAAGCAGTGACCGATATGACCAGAGCCTAACTCGCCGGCCGCCCGTGTGGAGCGCGCGTTGGCGGGCAAAATGGGGACTGGCTCCACCCGTGCAGGATCTCCGGTGACGGGAAGTTTCTTGTTCTCAGCCAAACCCTACCCCTGGCGTATCGTTCCGAGGCGGTGCCTGTCCCCATTTTGCTCCGCGGTTGGCGAGTTACGCCCGGATGACCCTGTACGATCCTGGGATGCCGATCGGAACGAAAGGCCGCGCGGGTCGCCACGGCGACGAGCGATGAAGCCCTTGACGCGCGATTGGCCGCAAAGCGGCTCCGTGCGGGCGCATGCCCGCGTCGCGTGTCAAGGGAAGCCCGCGGCTCGTTCATGCGGCGGGATTGGGCACGGTCATGGGGAACCTTACGGCGAAGGATCGATGCGGTTTGCGCGGATGCTTTCCCCGAAGAGCGGCTTCCGGGTGGCGGGCAGCCGGAAGGCGGTCCGCCTTAGGGCAAGGCACAATCCACGGGATCAGATGGTCTGAGTCAGACGTGCACAGACGAGGGTGAGTTCCTCGTTGAGCGGCTCGAGTCGAACGATCGTCGCCGGGCCGGTCTCGATCACGCCCTGTGTGCGGGAATGGATGCTGGACACGATTTCGGCCCCCACCTCGGGAGCTTCGCCCGCCGACGCGATGAAGGCCATTCCCTCGGCCGATCGATTGATCAGCCAGCCCGTGCAATCCACCGATTCCTCTCCGGAAAGACACCAGCGAACCAGGTCCCGAGCCGCCTCGCGTCTCGATCGTCGACGCTCGACCGACGTCCTCTCGGCGGACTCGGGGCGGCTGTACAGAGCCCGATCCTCATCAGGAAGGACGTCCGCCGCACGGACTCGGTCTCCCTTCGACCAGCACAGGGCATCGAGATTGCCCTCAGCCGCCATGGCTGCCACGATACCCCGGGCCGACGCCACGCTCAGAGGCCCTTCCTCCTCCGTCTTGTCGGCGCCGGAGGCAAACCAGCGACGGTAGAGTTCCTGGGTCATCTGTCGGTCGGTCATCTCGTCCACCGGCCAACCGAGTCTCGTGAGCGCTTTGCGAAGGGTGTGCATGATTCCTCGGACGGCGAGAGCGAATACGAGAGCCTCATCCCGTATCGCGGACCTTGGTAGCCAGCCGGCCGTTGCCTGCACGCTTGGAACCGACAACGGCCGACCGGCAATACTCCATCGGCTTGTCGTCGCGAATCATTACCAGAAAACACCGGCAGCTTTTACCCGGCAAACCGTCCGAGAATGGCCCGGCACGCACGCACACCGGCCTACGCTATCAGGACGTGGGCCGACTGGTCAGCCCGTGGCCGCCGCGGTCGGGACATGGGCTGACAAGTTCGCTGGCCACGGCGAGTCGCCATGGCGACCCATGCCACCGACGCCCGCGGTTCGTCGCCGGACCGCCGAGACGGTCACGGCCCGCCCGCGCGGTCCCGAAGCCGATCTCCTTTGGCGCTGGGGCCGTGGTCCGGTATCATTTTTGCTTCTCAACACCGGGCGGATCGGCCGAAAAGGTCGGCCGAAGTCCTTCTTTCAACACGGCAAAGGAGCACGAATGGACGGTCGCGAGATTCGCATGCGAAGACTCTTCGGCGAAGGCCGGGCGGTCATCATCGCCTTCGATCACGGCCTGTTCGACGGGCCGATCCCCGCCATGGAGGTCCTGCCCGCGACGGCGGAAAAGGTCAACCCGATCGTCGACGCCGCCTTGCTGGCCCCGGGCATGCTGCGGCACTGCGCCAAGCTGTTCGCCGGGCGACGCAGGCCCCTGGCCGTCGTCCGCCTGAACTGGAACAGCGTCTACTGCTTCCGCTGGCACTATCGCCAGGCCCGCAGCGCCTACTGCTACGACGTCGAGGACGCGCTCCGCGAAGGCATGGACATCGCCCTGGTCTCGCTGACCCTCCAGACCGGCAGCGAGGAACGCGACGCCGCCAACGTCGAAGTCTTCTCGCGACTCACCAACGCCTGTCATAAACTGGGGATCCCGGTCATCGGGGAGTACTTCCCCAGCGCGCATATGGAGATGTCCGCCGAGACGCTCCAGGAGAACGTGGTGACCGGCTCGCGAATCGTGGCGGAGTTGGGCGCCGACTGCATCAAGACCTTCAACACCTGCGATTTCAAAGCGGTCACGTCGAGTTGCCCGGTTCCGGTCCTCGGCCTGGGTGCTGAGAAGCTGCCGACGCAGCTCGACGCACTTGAGCTGGCCGCCACCGAGGTCGCCAACGGAGCCGGTGGAGTCGTTTTCGGACGCAACGCGATCCAGGTGCCGGACCCCTTCGCCTTCCAGGCTGCCCTGTGCGAGGTCGTCCGCGAAAACGCCCAGCCGGACAGCGCGGCGAAGAAGCACAAACTGATGGCCAACGATCTGTGATGCCGTCCACCGCAGGCCCGAAAAACAGGGGAGAATGGCATGTGTGCGATCGATGTGAACGACGAAACCATCATTCCGCAAATCGACTATGACGCCGATTGGTGCCGCGTCGACCTCAGCCAGGTCCCGCACCTGGTCACCCGGGTGCCCGGACCTGCCAGCGCCAGGCTGCACCAGGCAACCACCGACATCTACAAAGGCCTGTCGGGGCAGGTCAAGCTTTTCCCCGTGTGCTTCAGCAAGGCCGGCGGGTTGGTCATGGAGGACGTGGACGGCAACCGCTATCTCGACTTCTCCAGCGGCATCTACGTCACCACGCTCGGCCATTGTCATCCCAAGATCAGCGAAGCCATCGCCTACTGGGCCAAACGGCTCATGAACTGCCACGACTTCAGCACCGCCGTCAAGTGCGCGTTGATGGAGGCCATGGTCGAGGTGCTGCCCAAGGGGCTCAACGGCGTGCAGCTCTACGACAGCGGCACGGTCGCGGTCGAGGCCGGCATGCGCATCTGCCGGGCGGCGACGAACAAGCCCGAATTCATCTCCTGCTTCCAGGACTTCCACGGCAAGAGCCTCGGCTCGGTCTCGTGCGCCCGGATGAACCCGATGAATGCTTCGACGCGCATGCCGGGGTATTACATGGTACCCCGGCCGGACACCTACCGCCCGCTCTGGACCCGTCCCGACGGCTCGCTCGACACCGAAGCCTATCTCAAGTTCTACGCCGACTTCATCGAGGAAAGCACCGTGGGCCAGGTGGCGGCTTTCGTCCTCGAACCGATCCAGGGCTGGGCGGGCTCCATCATGCCGCCCGACGACTTCTTCCCCAAGCTGCGGAAGTTCTGCGACGAGCGCGGCATCCTGCTGATGGCCGACGAAGTCCTTACCTGCATGGGGCGCACCGGGCAATGGCTGTGCATGGACCACTGGGGCGTCGTGCCGGACGTCGTCACCCTCGGCAAGGGCTTCGGCAACGGGTTCCCGGTCACCGCCTGCGTCGCGAGCGAGAGAATCAAACACAACTTCGACAAGATCAGCGCCTCCAGCAGCTACGGCGGGAACCCGATGGCCTGTGCCGCCGCTCTGGCCAGCATCCAGGTCATCCGCGAGGAGAAACTCCTCGAGAACGCCCGACTCCTCGAAAAGATCGCGCTCCAGCGCATGGCCAAAATGATGGGGGAACACAGGATCATCGGCGATGTTCGGGCCAAAGGCTGCCTCATGGGCATC
>JAPKGY010000322.1 GCA_026647385.1 Phycisphaerae bacterium
ATCGGAGAGGACGGCTCCCCGACGAGCAATCCCTGCAGTTGCGCGATTTCATCCGCCAGGTGTCGCCGCAGGGTTCCGAGCTGCTCCCCGAAACGTTTGAGTTCCTCCGTGGTCAGCAACCCGTTACCTCTAGATGGTGCCTTTCGGACCTTTCCGTCGGCATGGCGATCATCGGCACGGTGGTTGGAACGCGACAATCGGGTCATCGGGACCTCCCTGCAAAATGTCGCGACGGTGCGTCGCCTGGAGCGAAGGGGCTACATCATTCATTCTGTGTTGCTAATACGTCGTTTGCAAGCGGAATGCCCGTGTATCGTCATTATTTTTGTCGTGTTCCGAACAGGAGGCGCATCGAAAAAGGGACGATCGTTCCGTTATTCACGATGTTTCACCGACGTGTTCGATCGCGTCGTCGCCCATGACCCGCCGCAGGGATATCCGGGCGGGTCCGGGGAGTGGTGCGCGACAGTTCGTTACGTTTTTCACCAGGATCTGCCAGGGCATGGCAACCGGCGGAGCGGCGCCCGGGGAGGCCCCTGCGGCCAATGCCGGTTGTGCCGGGATGGCCCGGCCCCGGCCACACATCATTGTAGAAGTGTGTCAATACTATATGGAAGTATCGGCGTGGTTCGGATCGCCGGTCGGGTCGTCAGGCCGGGGCAACTTCTGCGGCAGGGTGGGGTACAGCCGCCGGGGCGGGGGCCACGCCGGGCTCCTTCATCGTGCGGACCCGCGACTTTTCGGAAGGCTGTAACCTGCGATAGACTGGCGGGCGGCGACCGGCGCTGGAGGCTCGATGGCGGCGATCAAGGACCATGCGATTGTGCTTCGACACCTGGATTACTCCGAAACGTCCCAGGTGCTGGCGGTCCTGACGCGCGACCATGGCCAGCAGCGGCTGATCGGCAAGGGGATCAAAAGGTCCACCAGGACCCGTGTATCCGTGGGCATCGACCTGCTGGAACAGGGGGAGGTGGTCTTTCTGCCGAGCAGCCGGGGCGAGGCCCGACTCGGTACGTTGGCTGAGTGGCACCAGACCCAGCCGTTCCTCGGCATCCGCGCGACCCTGCCTCGCTGGTATGCGGGGCAGTACGCAGCCGAAATCACCGCGGCCATGACCGAGGAAGCCGACCCGCACCCTCAGCTCTACGAGGCGCTCGAACGCCTGCTGACGCGGCTGTGTGCTGCCGGGGAGGTGGCTGAGCCGCTGGTTGAGTACCAGCGGGCGGTGCTCGAGCAGGCGGGGCTGTGGCCCGACCTGACCCGGTGCGTGGTTTGCGATCGTCCCGCCCCGCAAGGGCGGGCGGCCTACTACTCCGCCCAGCAGGGCGGGCTGATCTGCCGCGTGTGCCAGCCGAAGGCACACGAATCACGGAAGATCGGCGCGGATGTTCTGACCGCGCTGCGCGAAGAACGCTACAGCCCCCAGACCACCCGATCCATTCTTGATGTACTGGATTACACCCTTGCGCACGTCATGGGGCGGCAGACTTCCTTGCGAACGTCGCCCCTCATGACGTGAAAGAGAGACTCGATGCTGGAGAAAGGCGGCACGCCTTCGGGGCTCTGCGCGCGAATGTAAGATGCTTTCTCGATTCTCGATTCTGCGCTCGTGTTTCAGTTTTCGGCGGGTCTATTGCGGCTTGGCGAACCTCTGCTCGATGAAGTCGCAGATCATGTGGTAGGCAAGCTGGTGGATTTCCTGGATGCGGTCGCTTGCGTCGTGGTCGACGCAGAGGCAGAGGTCGGAAAGGGCCTTGAGTTTGCCGCCCGATCGGCCGGTGAATCCGATGACCGTCGCCCCGAGGCCCCGGGCGACGTGGACGCCCTCGATCACGTTCGGCGAGTTTCCCGACGTGCTCAGCGCCCAGACGACGTCTCCCATCCGCACGAGAGCCTCGATCTGACGGGCGAACACGTGCCCGAATCCGTAGTCGTTGCTGATGGACAGGAGGCTGGAGGTGTCGGTCGTCAGGGCGAGGGCGGGCAATGCCCGCCGCCGGCGTTTGAACTGGCCGACCAGCTCCGCGGCGATATGCTGCGCGTCGGCGGCGCTGCCCCCGTTGCCCAGAAGGTAGACACAGTGATCCGCGGCGACCGCGTCCGCGATCACCTGGCCGATCTCCTTGAGCAGGGGAACTTGCGACCCCAGCCAGTCCACGAGACGCCTGTGTTCGCTGATGCCCGGTCCGAAGGGATCGCTCATGGTCGGTTCCCCGATCGGATACGTTCGATGATCGACGTGGTACTCACGCCCTCGACCAGCGGAATCAGGACGACGCGTCCTCCGTTGGCTTCGACGTGCTCGCGGCCGACCACGCCTCTGGTCGCCCAATCCTCGCCCTTGACGAGGACGTCGGGCGAGAGGGCTTCGATGATCTCCTTCGGGGTCGGCTCGTCAAAGAGCACCACGTAGTCGACGCATCCGAGCGCCGCCAGCACCTCGGCCCGCTGGTCGTGCGGCACGACGGGGCGCTCGCCGCCTTTATTCTGTGCCTTGACCGAACCGTCCGAGTTGAGCCCGACCACCACGACCGTTCCCAGGTGGCGGCATTGCTCCAGGAAACGCACGTGCCCGACGTGGATCAGGTCGTAGCAGCCGTTGGTGAACACGATCGTGTCGCCGCGGCTCTTGCGCAGTTTCAGTTCGGCCGCCAGGTCCTCGCGCTTGCGGATCTTGCCGCTGGCCGCCCCGGAGCTGAGTCGCAGGTCGGCGATGACCTCCTCCTTGCGGATGGGTACGCAGCCGAACTTCTCGACCTCCAGGCCGCCCGCGATGTTGGTGAGGCAGGTCGCCTGTTCCCAGGTTGCGCCGGCCACGCACGCAGCCGCCAGCATGGCGAGAACGGCATCACCGGCCCCGGTGTTGTCGTAGACCGCTCGCGGTCGGGTGGGGATGTGCATCGGATCGCGGCCGCGCAGGGCCAGGATCGCCCCATCGCGGTCGAGGGTGACCACCAGGCCTTGCAGATCGTACTTGTCGATCAGCTTGGCGACGTGCCGGCGGATCATGTCGAGCCCGTTGCCCGGACAACCGGCCGCCATCTGGAATTCCTGGCGGTTGGGCGTAAGGATCGTTGCTCCCCGGTATTTACCGTAATCGTTGAGTCGGGCGGGGTCGATGAGCACGGGTTTGCCCGCCTGGCCGGCCGCCCGGATAATCTTCTGGCAGAGTTCGTCGGTCAGCAGCCCTTTGTCGTAGTCCTCGATGCAGACGGCCGCCACGTCGGGGATCGCCGCCGTTGCCAGTTTCTCCAACCGTCGCGCGTCTTCCTCGGCGAGCGGGTGCGTGACTTCATCATCGACCCGGATGATCTGCTGACGATGGCGGTGCTGAGCGAGACCGACGTACCGCGTCTTGGTCGTGGTCGCCCGATCGCCGACGCTGAGAATGCCCCGCGTCCGGACGCCCTGCGCGTCGAGCAGGGCCCGGACCCTGCTTCCGGCGTCGTCCAGTCCGACGGCGCCGCAACAGATCACTTTGATTCCCAGTTCGCACAGGTTGGCGGCCACGCTGCCGGCGCCGCCGACGCGTTCTTCCTCCAGCCGCTTTCTCAGCACTGGGACGGGCGCTTCCGGGCTGATTCGCTCGGCATCGCCGTAGACGTAGCGGTCCAGGATCAGGTCGCCGACCAGGAGTATTCGCTGGCCGCCGAACGATTCCACCAGTTGGATGAGTTCCGGAGTCAACCTCTTCTCCCGATCCGCCGGTCGCTGATGCCTCCAGAGCGCAATTTCTGCCGGTCGGCGGTAGGGCCGTGACCGTTTCAGCGGTTCCGTATCGAATCGCACTGCATGGGTGGCAAGGGCTAACTTGTTGGCCGGCGTTTTACCCGCGGGCGCCACGGGCAAACCAGTTAGCTCGCCACGGCCTGTCGCGGTGGCGGCCCCTGCCACCCTCCGCCGGAACCGTCACGGACCCGTCGGCGATTTTGTGCGACTGCATCGTATTGCGCCTTTCGGGAAGCGTCAATCGGGGTGATTTCGTCGGGGAGTCTTCGTTCCGCGGGGATAGTCAGATCCCCTCAAGCAATTGAATCGGCGTGCCCGATAATGATGGGGCGATGGCTGTCTGGGCCGTCGCTTCCTGCAGTCCGAACGAGGGTATTCTCGTGGACCATCGGCGGGGCCTTTGCCCATATATGGACAACCGGGATGCGCGCTGCGCGCACCGCCTGACCATGCTGAACCTGCCGGCGGCCTTCAAGCTTTGCGTAGGAAGCTATGAGGCTTGCAACGTCTATCATCAGATCCGACTGGCAGAACTCCGCGAGCCAGCCGAGCTACTCGTCGCCCAGCCCGCCTGAGCATGCACCGGCGGCGACCGTCGCCAAGGACGGGTCGCCCTCGATGCGGGTGCTCATCGAGCGGTTTCTCAGCCGGCTCTGGGCCGAAGCCGGCCTGGCGGACAACACCCTCTCCGCTTACCGCACCGACCTGGAGTCCCTGGCGGACTTCTGCGAACAATCCGGTCTGGTGTTCCAGACTCTGACCCCGCTGGACGTTCAAACGTTCCTCGTCGCGCTGCGCCAGGAGCGTAAGCTGGCGGTCAGTTCGGTCGCCCGCCGGCTGGTCGCGGTCAAACTGTTCTGTCGCTTCGCCTTCCAGAACGGCTATCTCGACCGCGACCTGGCCACTCTGATCGAGACGCCCAAGAAGTGGAACTACCTTCCGACCGTTCTGAACGAGCACCAGATCGATACCCTGGTGACGCTGCCCGACGACGGCGATCCGCTGATGATGCGGGACCGCGCCATCCTCGAGTTGTTTTATGCAACCGGGCTTCGCGTCAGCGAGCTGGTCTCGCTGCGCCTGGGGGACGTACACCTGGACGTCGGGTACGTCCGCTGTATGGGTAAGGGATCCAAGGAACGGGTCGTGCCGGTGGGCTCCAAGGCGATCGAAGCCGTCCGGGACAGCGCCGCCGCTGGGTCACCACGAAAATCAGCGCCCAGTTTGTCAATCTCATCCAGCATGAATACCGGGTTGTTTGACCCCACCTTTCGCAGCCCTTGAAT
>JAPKGY010000323.1 GCA_026647385.1 Phycisphaerae bacterium
CCGCAGCCTTGATGCCCGGTTGCTCGGCGCCGTTCGAATCGCCGCGGCCGACGGCCTGTGCCGTCACCTGCTGCGCGAACGCGGTTTGCGCGCCGACGCCGGGATGGAGGACGATGCCTGGCTCGATCCGAAGTCGCCGATTCACCTGGAGCCGGGCCGGCGGGTGCTGATCTGCGCGGGCCGGGACGATCGCGAGCGTTTGGATTTGGCGGTGTGCAAGGCGAACGGGTCAGCCGCTTCGCTGGAACTGTTCGAGTACCGGGCTCATCCGGATCTCGGCCTGCCGCTGCCGGTCCGGGATGTGGTGTTCTTCACGAAGCCGGCGGAGGTCCAGGCCTACGTCCAGGCCTACGGGCCGGGTGTTCTGGACGGGGACGTCTGGTACGCCCACGATCGGGTCCGAGACGAGGTGGCTGCTCTCCGCCGCGCTGTTGACCGGCGGGCGGAGTTCGTCCTCGGCTGAGCAGGTGGACCGGCATCGTACGTGTTCGCCGATGCCGCCGGGTGCCGCGCCCGCGTACTCGCGGGGCGTGCCGTCCGAACACCGAAGCTCCAGCGATTCCGTCTGGGCTGTTGTAGCGAGGCGACGCGGCGGGATGAACGGGATGCGAAGTACGGATCCGGCATCACGCCGGTCCGGCGCACGAGGACCGCGTTTGATGACGTGGAGGGTGACCGGGCGGAAACCGAATCAGCCATGAAGCTCTCACAGCGAACCGATTACGCATTAAGGGCTTTGTTCACGCTCGTCGAGCATTACGGGCGGGGGCCGATTCCGATCCGCGAGCTGGCCCGGCGCAACGACGTGCCCAAGCCGTTCCTCGAGCACATCATGCTGGACATGAAGCGCCAGGGATGGGTGACCAGCGTGGCCGGCAAGAAGGGCGGATACAGCCTGGCCAAGAGCCCCGACAAGATCACCATGGGCCAGGTCGTCCGGTTCTTCGACGGCGTTTTGTCGCCGATCGCGTGCGTATCCTCCAGTCATTACGAGCGGTGCAGTCAGGAGCCGGTCTGCCGGTTCCGCCGGGTGTTGCTCGACATCCGGAACGTGACCACCCGCATGATGGACGATGCCACGCTGGCCAAGGTCTTCAAGGGGGCGCCGGTGACCCGGCAGGAAGTCTTCGACCCCCAGTTCGTCGAGGGTGCCGGGATCTGATCGAGAGGAGGACACGATTATCCCGATGTCGGAGCACGATCGTGCCCCGGCTCCATGGAGTTACGGCATTCCAGCCAATGCGATCGGTCAGTTTGAGTATAGAGGTAATCGAAATCAAGGAGAGCATTATGCCACACAGACTGACGTACGGGAATATCGTGGACACCACCTGCCACACGCCGTTGGTTCGCCTGAATCGGATCATTCCCTCCGATCATGCGACGGTGCTGCTGAAGTGCGAGTTCTTCAATCCGCTGGCGAGCGTGAAGGACCGCATCGGCCGATCGATGATCGAGGCGGCGGAGAAGGCAGGTGTGCTGAAGGAGAATACGCACGTCATCGAACCGACGAGCGGCAACACGGGGATCGCCCTGGCGTTCGTCTGCGCAGCCAAGGGTTACAAGCTGACCCTGACGATGCCCGAGTCGATGAGCATCGAACGCCGCCGCCTCCTGCAGGCCCTGGGCGCGAACCTGGTGTTGACCCCGGCCTCCGACGGGATGCGCGGAGCGATCAGCAAGGCCAACGAACTGGTGACCGAGACCAAAAACGCCTGGATGCCGCAGCAGTTCGAGAATTCGGCCAACCCGGAAGTCCACGAGCAGACGACCGGCGCGGAGATCTGGGCGGATACCGGCGGCAAGATCGACATGATCGTCACCGGCGTCGGGACCGGCGGGACCATCACCGGCGTGACCCGTTATATCCGCCGGAAGAGCCCGTCCTTCAAGGCGATCGCGGTCGAACCGGTGGATTCGCCGGTGATTTCGCAGTTGCGAGCGGGTCAGCCGTTGAAACCCGGCCCGCACAAGATCCAGGGGATCGGCGCGGGGTTCATTCCGAAGAACCTCGATACAACGCTGCTGGACGGGGTGGAAACCGTCAGCAATGACGAGGCCTTCGATTGGGCCCGCCGGCTTGCCCGGGACGTGGGCATCCTCGGCGGCATCAGCACCGGCGGAAACGTCTGCGCCGCCGCCCGCGTCGCCGCCCGGCCGGAGAACCGCGGAAAGGTCATCGTGACCGTCGCGTGCAGCTTCGGCGAACGTTATCTGTCCACCCCGTTGTTCGAAAGTGTTTGAAAGGAGACGGTACGGATATGAGCAGCGAGCACGGCGAGTCATTTCAGACCGAGACTCTTGCGGTTCACCGCGGCGTGTACAAGGATACCGCTTACAACTCGGTCACGACACCCATCTACCCCACGTCGACGTTCGCATTTGAACGCATCGGCGTCCACAAGGGCTATGATTACACGCGATCGGGCAACCCGACCCGCCAGGCACTGCACGAAAACCTGGCCGCCCTCGAGGGCGGAACCGCCGCCTGGGCGACGTGTACCGGAATGTCGGCCATCACGTCGGTCGCGATGCTCTTCGAGTCCGGCGATCACATCGTCACCGGGCACGACATCTACAGCGGAACGATCCGCCTGTTCGAGCAGGTGCTGCCCCGCCTGGGCATCGAGGTCTCCTTCGTACGTATGCGCGATCCACGGGAGGTCCGCCGCACGATCCGCCCGAACACGCGGGCCGTCTTCATCGAAACCCCCTCGAACCCGCTCCTGAACCTCGTGGACCTGGCGGCCGTCAACGCCATCGCCCGCGAGCACAGCCTGCTGTCCATCGTCGACAACACCTTCATGAGCCCCTATTTCCAGAAACCCTTCGACTTCGGCGCCGACATCGTCATCCATTCGATGACCAAGTATCTCAACGGCCACAGCGACGTGGTCGGCGGGGCGATCATCGTGCGCGACGGGAAGCTCGCCGAACGCGTCGGCTTCCTGGTCAACGCCCTGGGCACCGCCTGCTCCCCGTTCGATGCCTGGCTCGTGCTCCGCGGCGTCAAAACCCTGCCGTACCGCATGGAGGCCCATCAGCGCAACGCGCTGGCCGTCGCCCGGTGGCTCGCGACGCAACCCGCCGTCAAAAGGGTCTACTACCCCGGCCTGGAAGACCACCCGGATCACACGCTTGCCCGCAAGCAGATGACCGGCTTCGGCGGCATGGTCAGTTTTGACCTCGACCTCGATCGGATCGGCGTCGATGCTCTGTTCAGCCGGCTGAAGCTGTTCTCCCTGGCCGAGTCCCTCGGCGGCGTCGAGTCGCTCGTCGAACAGCCGTGGACCATGAGCCACTCGTCGATCAGCGAGCAACGCCGCCGCGACGCCGGCATCAGCCCGTCGACCATCCGGCTGTCCATCGGTATCGAACATCCGGACGACCTGATCGCCGATCTGGCTCGCGGCCTGTCGCTCGTGGCGAGGTGAGGATCCCCTCCCGCGTCAATCGCGTACCCTGAAGAGAGCCGCGCGGTTTGCCTTGCCTCGCGGCGAATCCCGACACACCGCGGATCAAAATGGGGACAGATCAAAAAGGGCTGGGTGGCCCTGGGTGATTGCTCACCCACCGCCACCCACCCCCTTTCCTCCCCCACGGGCACGAGCCCGCCGGCCACCCTCATCGTCTACGACTACCGCAACCAGATGGTCGAGTACAGCGACGGCCTGACCGGCCAAGTCCACCGCTATCAGTACGACGCCCTGGGGCGGCGGATCGCCAAGATCGTCGACGCCGAGGGAGCCAGTCCGCAGGAGGTGCGCTTCTACTACCTGGGCCGGCAGGTCCTGGAGGAGCAGACCGGCTCGCAGACCACGTGGACGACGGCGGCCACCTACGTTTACGGCAACTACGTGGATGAAGTGTTGACCATGCGTCGCGGGGGCCAGGATTACTACTACCTGGCCGACGCCAACCATAACGTGGTGGCGGTGACGGACTCGACGGGGGCGGTGGTCGAGCGGTACGGGTACGGGAACTTCGGTCAGCCGGCCCTCTACGACGCGAGCTGGCAGACGCGCACGGCCTCGGCGATCGGGAACCCGTACCTGTTCACCGGCAGGCGGTGGGACCCGGAGAGTGGCCTGTACTGGTACCGGACGCGGTACTACGACCCGCGGGCCGGTCGATTCACCTCGCGGGACACGATCGGCATCTGGGGCGACGTCGGGAACCTGGGCAACCCGTATGCCTACGTGCTGAACAACCCCTGGTCGCTGGTGGACCCGTTGGGACTGGGATGGTGGGAGAGCCTCACGTATAGTGTCGCCGAAGTCGGGAGGACGATCTACTATCTTCCGCAGGGTTACTGGGATACGTGCAGGTCTGGACAGCAAGCGAGTTCGATCACCGGCTACGCTGATGCCTTGTCTGCCCGACTGAATCCTTTCGGAAGGGGAACCCGTCTTGGGCCTCAATACGGGCATGTTTCCGCATACAACACCGGTCGCGCAGTTGGGAACCGCGCAGGCACGGTAATGAACAGCGCAATGATGGTTTATGGGATTGGAGGAGCCGTGGGCGGAGCGCGGGCAGTATCCACGAGCGGTGGTCTGCTTCAAGTCACCACAGGTGGCGCCATTGTTGTGAACGGCCAAGCCGCGCTTGCCGCAGCCCAGACTACGGCGTATGCTGGGGTGGCTGGAGTGTCCGCAGCGAATCTCGCAAACGGCGGCGATGATATAGCCACGTACAAATCGAGCAGGCAAATAAGAAGGGAATGGGAGCAGGAAAACCAGCAGGAGTGGCCAAAGGATCCTAACGATCCGACACGGAATCAGGATGTTTCCCACATAAAACCGAAGGCGGAGGGGGGAACTGACGAATTGAGCAACATAGAACCCAAACCGCACAGTGAACACCTGAAACAGCATATGGATAACGGAGACTTCGGGAAGTGGGGAGGTCGGCGTAAGGGGTGTAAGGAATGACGGATCCGATCGGCTTGGATAGATTAACACCCGCGGAGGACGTTGTTGGCGAGGATGCCGAAGAGACGCGACTTCTTAGAGAG
>JAPKGY010000324.1 GCA_026647385.1 Phycisphaerae bacterium
CTGACCCGCCTCGTTCTGCTTCGGGGTGGCCTTGGTCGTCAGCTCCTCGAGCCGCTTCGCGTTCTCGAGGTACCAGCGGCCGAGGTCGTTCTGCACCTGGGTCACGCACTGGAGGTTCGGGCACGCGCAGCCCTTGTCCCGCGCCTCGGTGAGCTTCGCCATCGTCTCCTCGACGAGCGGATCCATTGGCTCCGTCGGCTCGGTCGCCCCCGTCGCCTCCGTCGCCTTGGTCTCCTCCGTCGCCGCCTTCTTCTTGCAGGCGGCGAGCGCGAGGACGAGGCCGAGGACCAGGACGAGACCGACATGAACGTGGCGCACCATCCCCACGATTCTACCAGCGTCAGCGCGTCGCGCCGTCGATCCGTTCGATGCACGCGCTCAGCTCGGTGTCGATGAGCTCCGCCTCCTCCCCCTCGGCCGGCGTGGGCTCGAGGCCCTTCATCGCCTCGAGGTTCTCCACGGCCCACGCGAGCATGCGCTCCTGCACTCCGGCGACGCAGGTCTTGTCCCGGCACGCGCAGATGTCGTCCTTGAAGCCGCGGAGCTGGCCGAGGACGACGGCGCCGGTCAGGGGCATCACGGCCGGCGCGAGCCGGTCGAGGCAGACCTGCATCCGCACGTGGAGGGCCTCGGCGGCCTCGTTCTCGTCCGCCGTCGGCGTCAGCCGCTGGATCCGCGGCAGGCGGGGAGCGGCCCACGCGGCCATGCGCGTCTGCACGTCCGCGACGCATGCCCGGTCCGCGCACGCGCAGGCCTCGTCGGTGAAGCCGCGCATCGTGACGAGGACCTCGCGCGCCAGCACCCGATCGGGGTAGAGAGCGCTCGCCGGCGCGGGACGCGCGGCCGTGGTCGCGACCGGCGCGATCGCCGGCGCACCGGCCGGAGCCCGGGGACCGGGCGCGGAGCGGCAACCTGCGACGACCACCGCGACCAGGACCAGGACCAGCACGACCGGGCTTCGCATCTAGAAGCGAAACCGGGTCCTTCACCCCGGCGGCGTTGTAGGCCAGATAAGCCGCCATCCGCGCCGCCAGGAACGACGAAAAGCTCGGCCATTCGTGCTCCATGTCCTTGTATAGATCGGGCGTCTCGTTCGGCAGCAGCAGAACTTCCATGTCCCGCCGGTCAGCCGTGCGGAGCGTGTGCGAGCCGGCGGCCATGGCCGTCAGCCGAACCGGATGGTCGGTGATCTTGAAGGCCGTCTCCTCGTCCGCCAGAAAAATACACGCCGCCCCCGTACTCATCAGGCAGCAGTCCAGGAACGACAGCGGGTCCGAGGCAAACTTGCTGGCCAACACGTCCCGCTCGGTGATTTGCAAAGCCCCCTGGGCGAACGGCGACGAACGGGCGTACGTCTGGTTCTTGACCGCGATCCTCGCCAGCGTGTCCCGCGGGACCCGGTGCTCGTGGAGGTAGCGCTGGGCCATCAGCGCGTAATACGATGTATAGAACCAGCCCAGTTCGCTCTCGAAGTTCTTGCAGGCGGCCGAGGCGATGTAGGCATTGCCCTCGCGCGTGCCAACCTCATCCATCCGCTCCCAGCCAATCACCGGCACGCAGGACGCATACCCCGACGCGATCGCCATCGCGCCGGCCAGCACCGACGAGCCGCCGGTCGCACCGCCGGTCTTCACCCCGATGTTGCCCAGCGGATCGAAGCCCAGGGCATCGTGCATCCGGGCCTCCGCCAGCAGTTGGTCGCCAAAGTGGTCGGCGAACTGCGAGTAAACGCAGAAGGTCACCAGCCCGCGCAGCTCGTCGGGCGACACCCTCAGGTCGTTCTCCTCGACGGCCATCCGGACCGCCTCGACCACCAGCTCCTCGGTGGACTTTTCCGGGTACCGCTTGCGGAAATCGGTCATCCCCCCCGCCACCACATACACCGGTCGCCCGAAGCGGGGTATACGAAGATTACCTTGTTTGAAACGTATCATTCAGCGTCCTCAGCTCACGGGAACAGGGTCAGACCACGAGCGTAGCTGCCCCTCCGCCGGCGGTCAAATTCGTAATGCCCCGGCACGACCGGACGCATAGGGCGACCGTGGTGCGTACTGAAAGGAACGTGTGGTGCGTATTGAAAGGAACCGGACAGTCCGCCGGCGCCGTCCGGATCCGTCATGGGGTGAGTCGAAATCGAAACACCCCACGGACTCTACCGTTTGGCGGTGCCGCGCGCGGCGCCGGATCGCGTCGCACGCGACGAGGCCCAACAAAGACCAATCGCACCAGAGGGAAGGAGGGCGGATCGATAGACTGGAATGCAGAGTCCATCCTCCTCGGTGAACGGCGGATCAACGCCCACCGAGCGCCATAACTCAAGTCTCGACAGAGGGGCAGGCGAGTGACAACGACTGTTTGCAGTACCGGCCGCCCATGGCCCCAATCACTGGCCCGAACACGACGCCGCACAGAAACGCGCCACCCGCCAGCAACGGTCTGTAAGTCGGTGAAGGATAACACACGGAATCCGGCAGGCCGACGGCGATCAGCCCGCCCAACAGAATGAAACTCGCAGCCACCCCGGCCGCCAGGCCGAACAAGGCGCCCCGGGCGACCATCCGACCACCCGGAAGGCGCCGGGAACCGGCGATCATACAACCGCACCATCCAACGGCCACCAACAAGCCGCTGACGAGCCCCGCCAGGCCACCCAGCGAGGCGGGACTGATTTCGCCACCCGAATAAGCCGTGGGCCGGTTCAGAGTGACCATACTGTTGTCCGCCGCGCCCCCGATGAATCCAAGGGTGCCGCCGATAACCATGCCGGCGACACAGGTGAACACGATCACCGGAAGAAAGAACCGCAGCTTTACGGAATCGTGATGAGACATACCTCGTGACCTCCAGCCCAAGACAAGACAGCCCCGGTGGCCTCTTTTTCAGACTCCCGCTTATCCTCCATCGACGTTTCACGCCGCGGACATCGGATTCGCAGGTCGCCTTGCGTGCCGAAAGTGCATCGGCTCGCCCCGCCGGCGTATTCGGTCATTGCGTCAGGCCTGCGGTCCGCGCTTTGCGGTGATGGGCCGAGCCGACCACAACGGTTCCAGAGAGGGTGTGTGAGAGGCTCCCAGAGAGGACAACTGTCTCCATTTCGCGGCAGGGTCCGATCAGACCGGGCCCAAGCCCAGCCGTTCTCCCGCGATGTCGCGACAGTCCTCGGGCTTCTGACTTCCCTTCTCGGACCGTCCGATGGCGACCAGAACAATCCGGAAGCGCATGAAAACGCCGCCCCGGCCCTCGGGGCGGCGCATCGTTCCAAGCACAGTGACATGCACAGACCGGGCCAGAGTCACTCGCTGCCTTCATCTCCTCCTACAGCGACGACCCCAAACGAACCTCCCCATCACCGGCCACCACTCTTCCCTGGGGCGACCGTCCGCGGAACTGACGCTGCCTTTCCTGGCAGACCTACTCGCTGCGACCTCTTCGTTCCGACGGCCTGGGCCGAACGACCCTCTCGACTCGGCGACCCAGATGGACCCTGCCGGACGGTCGCCCGTGCAGTTTTCACGGGCCACCGGCCTGGCGGCTCCACGCCGTCCAGCCGCGCCATATCCGGGTCCTTGTACCGACCCGCCCCCCCTCAGTCAAGTCGTCCAGACCGCCTGCCTGCCCCAAAAAGGAGCCGGGCAGCGCCATCGTCCCAGCGACCTGGCCCCCGATGCGAGTCGGCCAGAATTCCATATCGTCTTGTAAATAAAGAAGTTACAGAAACACGGATCCTGCCCAGCCAGCCGGTCGGCGCGGTTTCGCCGCAGACCGGTCGGAAAAACCTGCCCTCAAAAACCGGTGGGCCTCGCAGCCGCCGGCCTTCCCGAGGCAAGGTCTGCCGGGGTCCAGCGGACTCAGCGGACCCGGGTTTTCGGGGACGGCGTGCGTGTTCTTCTCATGAAGGGACGCAGCCCGTCCGCTCAGGTGGAGTCGGGTCGGCCGCGTCGCCTCAATGCCCAAGTTCAGACGCGCACGGTGAGAGGATGCAGGAGACGCCCAGCAGTTCGATCGCCCCGTCGAAGCCCGGCCGGAAACCGGCAGCCGGCGGTTCCGAGGCCGGGCCGGTCTATGCCGAGGCCAGGCCCATGGTCCCCCTGCTGCCCTACCAGCGGGCTGACGTGGAAAGCAACGCCCGGTTTCGCTGGTGCTGCTGGTCCCGGCAGACCGGCAAGAGTTTTACCAAATCGCTCCGACGGCTGATTCGGGGCCTGCAGCGCCGCCGGAACCAGATCCTCCTGTCAGCCGGTGAACGCCAGAGCCAGGAACTCATGCTCAAGGTTCGCCAGCATTGCCGGGCTTTGAACCTGGGAGCGTCAGCGATCGGGTCAAATCTCCTGCAAGGTGCGAATTTCCGGCACTTGGCGGTCGAACTGCCGGGCGGGGTGCGGATCATCGGGTTGCCGGCCAACCCGGACACCATCCGTGGGTTCACCGGCGACGTGTTTCTCGATGAGTTCGCCATGCACCGGGATGACCGGGCGATCTGGGCCGGCGTGTTCCCGGCCATCCTGCGGAACGAGGGCGAGTTGGACGTGGCCTCCACCCCCAAGGGCCGAGACAACCTGTTCGCGGAACTGCGTGACAATCCGATGTTCGAGCGCTCGACGGTGACCCTGGCGGACGCGGTGGCGGCCGGGCTCGACGTGGACATCGCGGCGATCCGGCGTTCGATGAACGACGAGGAACTGTTCCGCCAGGAGTTTGGCTGCGAGTTCCTCGACGAGGCTTCCGCGCTGCTGACCTACGAACAGATCGCCCGGGCAGAGGACCCGTCGCTCGATCGGACGTGGGACCCGGCCGCCCTGGCTATGGGTGAACGCCCGCTGTACTGCGGCGTGGATATCGGCAGACACCGGGACTTGACCGTCATGTGGGTGGTCGAGGCGGTCGGCGACGGGCTAGTGACGCGGGGGATACGGGAGAGCCGGGGTGAGCCGTTCCGGGAGCAGAGCGCCGCCCTGGCTGAGTTGCTCGAACTGAGGCGGGTGCGCCAGTGCTGCATCGACGGCGGCGGGATC
>JAPKGY010000325.1 GCA_026647385.1 Phycisphaerae bacterium
GAGGCCCGGCACATCGCCGCCGCCGGTGAGGATGCCGATGGTGCCTTTGTAGGTGGGGGAGTGAGTCATGGGATGATCTCCGGAAGATGGCTTCGTGTGCGTCGCGCGGCGTCTTGGCTCCCGTGACGATGACCTCGAGTACGCGGGTCGCGCCCTCGCCGTCCTCGACGATCATGTACGCCAGCTCCGAGCACACCTCCTTGAGCGCGTCCGCGAAGTACTTCTCGTTGCGCGTGCCGGCCACCCGCACCGCATATCCGCTGGCCAGCAGCGCCACCATGTCGCTGGTCGACTCGCACTCGTCCACCGTCACGCGGTTGAACGTCGCGTCGACGGCGGATTGAAGCAGGCCCCGAAGGCGCCGCGAATTCAGACCCGCGTCGGTGGTGATGTAGGCCAGCATGGTCGCCATGTTCGGGGCGATCATGCCGCTGCCCTTGCAGCATCCCGCGAGGGTCACCCGCCTGCGACTGATGCGGACGCGTACGCACGCCTCCTTGGGCCGCAGGTCCGTCGTCATGATCGCCCGGGCAAAGTTGTGACCCGCCCGGGCGGAGTCCGACAGATTGGCCAGCGCCTGGCGAATGCCGTTCTCGAGTTTGCCCATCGGCAGGTATCGCCCGATCACGCCCGTCGAGGCCGGCAGCACCTGCGTCTCGTGCGAGCCGATGATGTCAGCCACGATCCGGCACGTCTTGCGGGCGTCCGCGATTCCTCGCCGGCCGGTGGCGACGTTCGAACACCCGCTGTTAACCACGATCGCCTGCAGCTTGCCGTTCTTCACGTGTTCCCGCCCGACGACGATCGGCGCACCGCAAAAGCGGTTTGTCGTGAACACGCCGGCCGCGATGCAGGGCTCGTCCGCCACGATCACGCCGACGTCCAGGTCGCCGCTCTCCTTGATGCCGCAGGCGGCCGCTCCCGCCCGGAAGCCGGCCGGCGCGGTGATGGTCGAGTTGCCGATCATGCCAGGCCCTCCTTCTCATCCAGGCCGAACATGATATTCATGTTCTGGATCGCCTGGCCCGCCGCCCCTTTGACCATGTTGTCGATCGCGGACAAAACCACGATACGCGACTTGACCACCCGCGCACTGAGGTCGCAGAAATTCGTCCGGGCGACCTGGGCGGTGGCCGGCAGTTCCCGCCGCACGCGGATGAACGGCTCCTTCTCGTACGTCTGGGCGAACACATCCATCACGTGCTCGGCCGAGATCGGCTGGCGCGGGTGCAGGTAGATCGTCGAAAGGATGCCGCGTTCCATCGGGATCAGGTGCGGCGTGAAGATGACGGCCGTCTTGCCGCCGCGCACGTTCGCGTCCAGGACACGCTCGATCTCGACCATGTGCCGATGCTTCCCGACGTTGTACGCCTCGAAATTCTCGTTCCGCTCGGGGAAATGGTGCTCCGGCTTAGGTTCGCGTCCCGCGCCGCTGATGCCGCTGGCGGCGTCCACGATGATCTCATTCGTGTCGATCAGCCCGGCCCGCAGCAAGGGCACGATCCCCAACGTGGCCGACGTCGGATAGCAGCCGGGATTGGCGACCACTTTGGCCGTCCGAATCTTGTCGCGATAGAACTCCGGCAGCCCATAGACCGCGTGGGCGAGGTTGGCCAGGTCGGTGTGAGCCTTGTTGTACCATTGCTGGTAGTCGGCCGGCTCCTTCAGGCGGTAATCAGCCGAGAAATCCACCACGCGCAGCCCCGCTTCGAGCAGGGGCGGCACGAGATCCATCGCCAGTCCGTTCGGCAGGCAGAGCATGGCCACGTCAGCACGCCCGGCGAGGGCGGGCGGGTCGATCGGCTCGCACACCGCGTCCAGCCGGCCGGCGAATTCCGGGAACACGTCGGACAGCCGGGGCTGCGGGTCCCGCCGCGAGCACAACCCGACAATCTCCGCCCGCGGATGCCCCAGCAGCCAGCGAATCACTTCACGCGACGTATACGCCGTCGCACCGATGATGGCTACGCGAATCTTCCGGTCCATGGATGCCACGCTCGTCCTGGCAAATCAGGTAAAGAAAACGACCCCGACGCAGTGCCGGGGTCGTGAGGAAGTTCCAGCAAAACCGTCGGCCGCGATCACCGCTTGGAGAACTGGAAGCTGCGTCGAGCTCCGGCCTTCCCGTATTTCTTTCGCTCGACCATTCGGCTGTCCCGGGTGAGATACCCGCCGGCCCGCAGCACGTTGTCATATTCGGCATTAGCCGATTTGAGCGCCCGGGCCACGCCCAGGATGATCGCGCCGGCCTGCCCGGTGAACCCGCCGCCCTTGACGTTCACGAACACGTCCACCTTGCCGAACGTTTCCGTCGCCTTCAGCGGAGCCACGACGTCCTGACGGTCCTTCTCTTCGGTAAAGAACTTCTCCATGGGGCGGCTGTTCACCTCGAACTTGCCGCTGCCCGCGCGGAGGCGGACCCGGGCGACGGCCGTCTTTCGCCGGCCCGTGCCCCAGAAGTAGTGCTTCTTCGGATCGGGCGCCGGGAAAGTGGCTGACCCCTCTGTCTGCGTCGTGGTCGGTGCGTTGTCTGTCACAATTATTGACCCTCGTCCTTTCGCTTATGCGTTGATTTCCAAAGGCTGCGGATGCTGGGCCTGATGCTCGTGCGTCGGGCCCGGGAAGATCTTCAGCCGACTCAGCATGTCCCGCCCGAGCTTGTTCTTGGGCAGCATGCGCCGAACCGCCAGACGGATCACCCGCTCGGGGCCCTTGGTCAGGACCGTGGCGATCGATTCCACTTTGCGCCCGCCCGGGTAGAACGTGTAGCGGTCGTAGGTCTTCTGCTCCATCTTTCTGCCGGTCAGCCGGACCTTCTTGGCATTGACCACGACCACGAAGTCGCCGGTGAGCACGTGCGGCGTGTACGTCGGACGGTGCTTACCCATCAGGATCGTGGCCAGTTCCGCCGCCAAGCGGCCGAGGACCTTCCCATCGGCGTCCACCAGGTGCCATTTTCCACCGACCTCGCCGGTCCTGGCGAGATAGGATTTCATTGCCGCGCTACGCATCTTTGCTCCCGCTAAGTATTGGCCTGCCGGAGGTTAACGTCCGACAGGCTCGCGGATCGCCGGCGCCCCCGCCGGCCTGGGCAGATAACGAGCCCTATATAGTAACGCTTTTGCCCCTCCGGTCAAGCAGGGCGGGCGCGACCACAAAAAACGGCAAAAAAGCCGGGGGGCCATGACCGTCTGGGCGGGCCGTCAGAGCTCGAACCAAAGTCGGAGGATGCGGAGATCCGTCCTGGTCGCCTCCCCACGGCGGGCAGGCGTGGCGACCCGGGCGGGTGGCAGCGCGGGGGCAGGTCGCGAAGCAACCGCATCATCCTGAGGGCGGTCCGCAGTTGAAGCCGGCGGCTGCGGACCTGACCCGTCGCTTCTGGCTTCGTCCACTGCGGCAGGCTGCGCCGGGAGAAGTCCCCTCCGGACGCCGAAATGGACTCGCCCAAAGTGTCACGGGCCCCAAAAAAGCCCACAAAAGGGCAGAGACGCGGAGATGGGGGGGCACGGAGGCGAGAAGGGCCAAAGGCCACAAAGGCTTGGAGCAGCAGGGGTTACGGTCGGCCGCCAGTGAACCGAAAAAGGCCAGGAACGCACATAGTGAGGGGCAGGGTTGCCTGAGGCCTCCACGGGACCCCAGAAGGCCCCGGCCGGCACCGTCAGGCGGACCGCCTCTTTGGGGTCGGCAGCTGGGAAGGAACCTGCTTTGCAGGGACATGCGTACGAATCGCCTCGATCCGTCGCCGTAAGGCTAACTCACCACCGACCCCGGGGCGATATCCGCGTCCGTGGTGAGGATGATCACGTTGTCATGGGCTGGGGTGCTGGCAGCCAGGAGCATACCGTTGCTCTCGATTCCGCGCATCTGGCGGGGGGCGAGGTTGGCCACCACGATGATGTTCTTGCCCACCAGGTAGGCGGGGTCGTAGTAGGCTTTCAACCCGGCACAGAGCTGCCGGATTTCGCCACCCATATCGACCTTGAGGACGATGAGTTTGTCGGCGTTGGGATGACTGGAGGCCTCCAGGACCTTGCCGACCCGCAACTGCACTTTGGCGAACTCGTCATAGCTGATCCTGGGCTCAGCCGCCGGGCCCGGCTGCTGACCGGTGGGAAGTTGCTCATTCATCGAGGCGCCTCCTGTATCAAAACGCCCGCGGACAGGTCTGCGCCGAGTCCGGACAGGCCCGCCTAGTGTACCGAGCGGCGTCTTTCGCGTCGAGGGATGGGATGAAACGGCCGCTCAAGGGGGGTGCATCCACAAAAGAGCCGCATGAATCGGCGGCCTTGGTTTATTCGGCTTTGGACAATTCCCTCCCTGTGATGATGGCCTCAGCGAGTTCCGTTCTGTACGACGCCAGGGCCTTCGGGTCGAGCGTGTATGCGGTTGTGCTCTTGACCACGGAATCGGGGACCGCCAGCAGCTTGTCGATGGCCTCCAGGTACGCCTTCCGGTCGGGGCTTGTCGGCATGGCCCGGACTCGGTCGGCCATCTCCTTCAGCATGTACAGGTACTCGTAGTCCTCAAACCCGTCGCGGATGTTCTCCAGCCGGATCGTCGAAAGCGGGCCGTCCGCACCCGGATAGATCAGGTTCCCGTCGCCGTTACCCACGGCGGTCACCCGCTTTTTGTCATTGGGGTCCTTCATTTCCACGAAGCTGGCGGTATCCCATTGGACGAACGGGCCGGCGGTGATGGGCTTGCGATTCGACCGCCAGAGGTTGATCAGGTAGTACAAGAAGCCGTCCGCCTCATACCTGTAGCTCATCGCACCCGGCAGCAGCCGGGCCTCGATCGCAGGGTACTCGATCAGCCAGTTCGCATACCCGGACTGCTGCGCCGCTACGAGAGCGACACCCTTCATGCCATCGAGAAAAGCGTTCGATCCCTCGAGCGCATCATCGAGATCCACGAAGCGAAGATGGCCAACCCCGGAGCGTTCGTGCAGCCCGATCTACCGGCGTCGGACGTGCGATACTTGGTCGGCTCCAAGTGGCCGAAGGAGATTC
>JAPKGY010000326.1 GCA_026647385.1 Phycisphaerae bacterium
GCCGGTGGTTGCCATGATCCCAAATATTCAGGACTATGCCAAAGGGAAAGATTATCCCTGTCCGCGCTATAGACGAACGTGCCGAGCTGGGGGCGATAGAGCCGGCCTACGTATTGCAGGGATTCGTCGGTCAGGGAATCGGGAACCTCGAAGCCCGCGTTCTTGCAAGACCGAAGGAACATGAGGTGCCAGCTTGTGACCGAGAGGTCGGAGTCGTTCGTGGGGTACGCGGTGCGATACCGCCACCCCCCCTCGTCGACACTACGACGTTTCGGCTGCGGGAGACGCCGGCAAGCGTACGCGATTGCCTTTTCGACGGCCGGCTTGATTCGCCCGCCCATGTTCCCCCGGGTCATGCCATAGACCTCGACGAGCATGATTCCTGAGATGGTGTGGTTATAGTTAGAGGTATGTGACGGGTTCAGCTTGTCAACGGGCATGGTCGGGGCGATCCGGGAAAACACGCCGTCGGGCTGCTGGCAACGGAGGACGTATTCGATGGCCCGGTTGAGCGCGGTCTCGTAACGGCCTTGGTCCGGCAGGTGTCCACGGGCCAGAAACGCCAGCACGCATAGCGAGGTGATCGCGGGTTGGCCGGTGTCCATCGTCCGGAACGATCCGTCCGCCTGCTGTTGGGTCGCCAGCCAGGCGAGGGCGCGGTCGGTGCTCTGGTCGACGAGCTTCCACTGCTGGGGTGAGAGAATGGCGCGGTCAGGATCCTGACGGGCGGCGGGTCTCGTAGCCGCGAGTTGGCTGAAAGCGGGGGCAGCGTCGAGAACCAGAAGCAGGCCCGCCGGCCAAAGCGCCCGCGTCAATGTCCGCTTGTCCGTCATGATTCCATCTCCCGTCTGCCGTAGCCTACCGCTGAAAGATCGGCAGGAGCTGGTACGGCGGGCTGAGAGCGAGGACCGCCATGGCCGTGCTGTACGTCTTGCCGAGCTTCGAGTCATAGGTGTGGCCGTCGCGGTCCCACGATCCGTCCCGCAGCTGGTTGGTGATCAGCGTTTTGGCCAGCACGGGAAAGAAATCCCCCCAGTATCGCCCGCCGAGCTGGAACATCGCCTGGCTGCAGTAGAAACACGAGTAGAAGTAGCGCTCGGTGGGGAAGATTCGCACGTTGTGCCGGTCGAACGGGTGCTGGAGCAGGAACAGGCCGGCCTTTCGGGCCCGTTCGTCGCCGTGCTTGCCGCCCAGGGAGAATGACAGGATTCCGGCGCCGGCCAGGGCGCGGGTCACGTTGGGTTCGCGCGGGGCATAGATGAACGTGCCTCGCTCCGGCCTGTACAGTTTTTCGACGAACCGGAGGGCGTCGTCCACGAGGTAGTCGGGGACGTCGAAGCCGGCGTTCTTGCACGACCGCAGGAACATGAGGTGCCAGCTGGTGACGGTCAGGTCGGCGTCGTCGCGGGAGTCGTAGCGACGATATCGCCACCCGCCTTCGTAAAGGGTGTCCCGCTTCGGCTGAGGCAGCCGCTGGGTGGCGTACAGGATCGCCTTCTGAATGGCTGGGCGAATCGGGCGGTTCTGGCGGCCGCTGGTCATCCCGTAGACCTCGCTGAGCATCAGGCCGGCGATCGCGTGATTGTAGTTGCACGTTCGCGACGGGTTGCCCGGTGCGTCGACGTCGGTCGGGGAGACCCGTGTGAGTGCGCCGTCCGGCTGCTGGGAATCGAGAACGAACTGGATGGCCTGGTTCAGGACTTGGCCGTAGGGACCCTCCTCCGGCAGGTGGCCGCGGGCCAGGAACGCCATCGTGCAGAGCGCGGTCACTCCCGGCTGGGCGGCATCGGGAGAGGGGAAGGCCCCGTTGGGTTGCTGTCGGGTCGCCAACCAGGCCAGGGCTCGGTCCACGCTGTCATCGACAAGTTTGCATTGCTCGGGGGTCAGCCCGCCGCGAGCGGACTCCCGCGAGGCGGGAACAGTTGTACTGGTTTGGGCGACCGCCGGGTGGGCCCCTCCCAGGATGACCGCGCCGGTTAGAATCGCCGTCATGATGATGCGAGTCGGTTTCATGGTAATCTGCTCGCCTCCCGGCCATCACCCTGTAACCAGGGGACCATATCCCTCAGATAGATGCTCGGCAAGGCCAGGTGTTACTGACCGCGGACGGTGCTTTTCGGTGGCGCCGACCCGGCTCCTGAAGAATTCGGTGCGGATCGACATCTAATCCGGTCGGCGGGATGGCCCCTGTTTCCGAAGAAACCGGGCCGACCCCTGTGGTCTGCCCGTCGCCGATCGCGGCGGCGGGTTGAAGCTTCGAAGGAGGTCCTGTTGTGAACAGTCTATCACGCATTCTGATCGCTCTCGCGCTCGGGCTCGTTCTGGCCGGCTGGTCGACCGGTTGCCAGAGTGCCGGCGGCCATGAGATGGCGGCGGCGCCCCAGGGTCAGCCCGTGAGGTGCCAGAGTTGTTACGACCAGACCCGAATTGTCCGGAATGAGCGGGTCAAGGGGGTCAGCTATCGAGTCGTGCGAAAGCACATGTGTAAGGATTGCGATACCGAGGCCGTTCTCTATGCCCAGGATGGCAGGATGATGATCAAGTGCGCCGGATGTGCGCCCGAAGGCATACCCTGCGACAAGTGCCTTCCTCCCAAAGGCGGCCATTGATCCTACCGGCGCGGGCAAGAGGGAGCTGGAGCGGACCTCGGCTCCCGCCCGGCAGGGTGGTGGGAGCACACTTACTCGTGTACGCGATCCGCCTGATCTTCCGAAAACTGCGGTGCCACCGCCTGGAGGATGGGGACGAGTTGGGTTTGCGGGTCGAGGTTGCTCAGGACGCAGTGGCAAGTGGTCGGATCGGTGAAGTGGAGCAGGCGCCACGCGCCGACTTCGACTTTGTATCCGTGGGTATGGCCGACGTGGCATGGCTGGTCCCGGTGCGTGCCGAGTCTCGTTTTATCCACCGGCGGATGGAAAAAGACCATCAGCGGCTCGCCGTCGCGGGAATAGCGGGCGGCCACGCCGGGCGCCTTTCCGAATTTGAGTCGATATACCTGCTTGAGCCGATACCCGCCGGCTAGCTCGGGCGGCAGCGAGAAGCTGAGCGCGGGGGCGGCCTTATGGGCGGTGTTCACGTCGATGGGCTGTGCTTTGTAGTAGTTGATGAAGCGGTCGAAGGCTGCGTTGACGTCCCCGGAAAGGTTGTTGAGCAGAATGCTGTAGTCGACGACGGCTGCCTCCGCCGGTCTTGCGCTCCCGGTCAACCAGGTCCCCGCCAGAACGCCGAGCCCGATCAGCACGAGGATGCTCGCGGCAGCGCTGAGAGGTCGGCGGAAGAACCGGTAGAGCCGCCCGTGCCGCGATCGCGGGATCTGCACCGTGGCGAGTTCCGCCCGGATGGCGTCCCAGAGAGGGCCGGGGGCCTTCGCGTCTGCGCCCGGATCGCTTTTCTCGATTCGGGCAGCCAGGGCCTGTAACGAGGTGTATTCTCGGGCGCAATCCGGGCAGGTCTCCAGATGCGCGCGGAGGGCGGCCTGCTGCTCCGCGGTCAGTTGACCGTCGAGCAAGAGGCCCATCCGTTCTCGCACGCTCTCGCAGTTCATGGCTTTCGAACTCAGGTTTTCCTTGACGATTTTCCCGGACCATCGGCCCGGAGGTTCCGGGCCGTCTCCGTCAGGATTAGATGCCCGACTCCGGGACGTTCTTCACGTCCGATCCTCCGGATTGTCCGTGAGAAGTTCTCTCATCGTCTGCCGGGCCCGGTTCAGGCCGGAGGCGATCGTGCCGGCCGGCTTGCCCAGGACCCTGGCCATCTCCGCGTAGCTGAGGCCCTCGAAGTGACGCAGCACGATCAGGGCCCGGTCCTCGGCGGACAGGCTGTCCAGGGCAGCCACCACGTCCAACCGCAGGTCCGCATGGCCGTCCGCCGTCCGCTCGCTTCTTTCCGCGATAACTCTCAGGTGCTTGCCCTGGCGCTTGCGGCGTCGGAGGAACTGCAAACCCTCGTTGACGGCGATCCGATAGACCCAACTCGACAGCCGGGACGCACCGTCAAACTGGTCGATGTTCTGGAAAACACGGAGATACGTCGCCTGGGTGAGGTCGGTCGCCTCGTCGGGATCGTGGGTCATCCGCAACAGCAGCCGATAGAGGAGGTCGCAGGTCTGCGCATAGAGCTCGTGTTGTGCTTCCCGATCCCCTTCTCGACAGCGTTCAGCCAGTTCCCGTTCGGTCATGGGGCCACAACAAAGGTCGCGGTTTCGAGCCACCTGCCGCCGGCCGAGGTGGGCGCAAAGCTCGGGTTGCAAGAGTACTCGGACGGAACCACCCCGTAAAGATTCGTGCGGCCTAACGAAGAAGTCAGCCGCGATGCCGGCCGGCGCCCCGTTGCGACGGCGCGGCCGATCGGGCGTAACCAGGATCTTCGCGGGTTTTCAGCGGATTCTTCCGAGGCGGAGAAGAAAAAAGCAGGTTTCGGTATCTAAACCGAAAAGAGCGAACCTGGATCCGAAACCGCGTGGCGGAGAGCCCGCGGGGTTCCACAGTCCAGGAAGCACCTGAAGGTGGCCGGGGGGTTCCCGGTGCCTGAGGTTAACCAGACGATGAGGGCATGGAAATGAGAAGTTTATCCGTGATGGTCGGTTTCGTGATGGCGACCGCGTTGCCGTTGTTCGCGGCTGATGGGCCGATGCACCACCATGCCGGACATTCCGGGATGAGTGAAGCGACCAAGGCGCCTGCCGGACCGGCTAAAGGCCCACTCGTAGGCCGGAATCTGGCCGTTGGGGTGCATGTACCACTCGCGCAGGAGCAAAATCAACTGGCGCTTGGCTAATTCGGGGTCAACCAGGGCAATCGGCAGGCAGTGGAAGGCCAAATCCCAGGCAGCGTACCAGGGATACTCCCACTTGTCGGGCATGGACAACACATCGAGGTTATAAAGATGTTGCCACTCCGCGTTGCGCCCATATTTGCGCCAGCGCGGTGGGGGTGGGCCGGCCGGGTCGCCGTCGAGCCAGAGCTGCACCCCGTAATGATAAAATTGCTTGCTCCACAGCAGCCCGG
>JAPKGY010000327.1 GCA_026647385.1 Phycisphaerae bacterium
GGCTGAGCATGCCGCTGGCGACGTCGTCGTAGACGTCGAAGATCTTGTCGAGGCCGGTGACCAGGAATACGCCCCAGACGTGGGTGCTGATGGCGCAGAGTTTGAGCTTGCGCTTGTGATTGATGGTCAGCAGTTTCCGGAGTTTGAGCAGCTTGGCGATGTTCGATGAATTGAGGAAATGGACGCCCTGAAAGTTCAGAACGACGTCGTATTTGTTCTCCTTCTCCACGGTTTCCAGCAGGACGGTGAGATCATCCGTGAATTGCGGATCATCCGCCAGTTCCACCAGCAACACGTCGTCGGACCAGTTCTGGATCGGCATGAAATGAAAGCCTCCATACAAAACCGCCCAGCCGCCCGCACTGTACCCAGACCCGTATGGGGTGTCAATTCCGCCGAAAAGAGGGCCGGGAAGCGACCTGTGTTGTGGCGCGGCCCCGCTGAAGCGAGGGCTTGCCTTAGCGTACGCTCGACCTGCTTTTGGCAGGCCGATCGGGTGCGGTCGATTCGCAACGACGACTCGCCTGCGAAGAGATGGCCGCCGCACAGGCCCACCTCGCGCACGTTCCAAGGCGCACCGCCTCAAAGCAACCGGACGAGACTGCGCAAGGCGATCCCTCGCTGACGCACGACATGATCGATATCCGCCAGGAAGCGCTTGCCGTCCTCATAGTAACCGGCCGTCGGACGCAGACCCGGCACACAGGTCGCCCAATATCGGTTGAAGCACATCATGAGCAACTCGCGCACGTACTTGCTGAAGATGCTGGCCAGGGCGACAGGAAGTTGGCGGGTTTCGCCGGCGGTGGTGAACCGGACGGCCCAGGTGCTGGACGCGTGATCGAGACGGTAGCCGCTGCGATCGGTGCCCTCTTCGAGGATTTCGAGCCGCGCGTCCTCGAAGGCCCGCATCAATGGACGGCGATAGCCGGTGCGCCCCCCCTGCCGATCGACCCAGATCCGCAGGTCTCGACCGCCGGCAGCGTCGGCTGCACGCTGCATGAGTCGGGCGGTCAGGCCGAACAGGACGACCGCTTTGTTGCGGGTGGCTTCGACGCGATCGTTGTAGTGGCGTTCGGGCAGGACCTCCGACCACGCCCCGCGGAAGCGGATGCCCGACGCTCCCAGGTCGGCGGCCAGGGAGTTTCGCTGGAGCAGAACGTCGGCCGCCCCCGCCGCCACGGGTAACGCGAGGTCGGCTCCGGTGTACCAGGGGTAGTCGGCGAGAAGACATTCGAGTCCGGGGCAGACTCGCTGGAGCAGAGCGTGGAGCGTCGGCGGGGTCTGGCCGGCCAACGACAGAAACGCCAGGGCCGCCCGCTCCAAAAGAAGCACTGCTTTGTCGCCCTCGCCGCCCTTGCCGTGAAGCTTTTTGCTGTCGGCCACCGCCAGGCGTGCATCCCGCTTGCTCGGTTTGGCGGTCACGCTGGCCCGTAGGATGGACCACAGGTCCGGGCCGTCGGCGGGATCGGCCAGCGATTTGAGCACTGAAACCGGTACATCGAACGCGACGGCCGACACGACCAACGGGCCGAGCAGCGGGCCATAACCCGCCTCGTCGATTCCGACCACGACGGCCGTCGGCGTTCCGTTCGGTGCGGGTGATTGCGACATGACGGACGTCCCATGGGCGGGCACGGGCCACCACGTAGGCCCGCCCGGTTTTCTGATGTAGCGCCGTAACCTTAAAGAGCCGCGCGCCGGTCAGTTCGTATAACAGGTGAGCTCGCCTCGGCGACTCGCCGAGGCGACCCGTGCCACCCTCCTATTTGTCCATACCACCCGTGAAACCTCTTGACCACCGATATTAACCCCTCGCTTCCGCTCGGGGCTCTGATCCGCTCGGGGCTCTGATCCGCTCGGGGGACTGATCCGCTCGGGGGACTGATCCGCTCGGGGCTCTGATCCGCTCGGGGCTCTGATCCGCTCGGGGGACTGGGAAGAACGGCTCGGACGGCCGATCGATCATCCCTGCCTCCGGCGCGATCATCTCTGCAGTTGCTCGAACTTGCGGTACGGCTCCTCCCAGCGGGCGGAATCGGTCGGCTCATAGGTTACCAGATCGAACGAGTTCCGCACGAGCTGACGAGCGGCCTTCAGGTCGGGCAGCACGCCGGTGGCGATGGCCTGCACGGCGATGTTGCCGGTGGCGGTGGCCTCGATCGGCCCGGCGACGACGCGCCGACCCGTGGCGTCGGCCGCCCACTGGCAGAGCTGCCTGTTCTGGATGCCGCCGCCGACCGCGTGGATCACCTCGATCTTTCGGCCGGCACATTCCTCCATCCGGGCGACCACGCGACGATACGACATCGCCAGGGCCTCGGTACACGCGCGAACGAACTCGCCGGGACCGCTCGGGGCGCGCTGGCCCGTCTTGCGGCAGAACTCGGCGATCCGCGCGGGCATGTCGCCCGGCGCGAGGAACGACGGATCGTCCGGGTTCAGGACCGCCACGAAAGGCTGGGCCTTGGCGGCCATCTCGGTGAGTTCGGCGTAGCTGTAGGACTTGCCCGCCCGCTCCCAGGTGCGCCGGCATTCCTGAACCAGCCACAAACCCATGATGTTCTTGAGGAACCGGATCGTCCCGCCAAAGCCGCCCTCGTTGGTGAAGTTGTAGGCCAGGGCTTTGGCGTTGATGATCGGCTTGTCGACCTCCATGCCCATGAGCGACCAGGTGCCGGAACTGAGGAACGCCCATGATTGTCCGCTGACTGCCGGCACGGCTGCGACGGCGGAGCCGGTATCATGCTCGGCCGTCGCGATCACGTTCACGTCGCTCGCCCCGGTCTCCTCGGCGATATCCTTGCGGATCGGCCCGAGGATCGTGCCCGTCTTGATGATCTCCGGGAAAATCTTCCGCGGCAGGCCCATTCTTTGGATCAGTTCGTCGGCCCAGCCTCCTTTGCGGGGATCGTACGCCTGGGTGGTCGTGGCGATGGTAAACTCCGCGTACTTCTGGCCGGTGAACCAGAAATTGAACAGGTCGGGTGTGAGCAGCATCGTCTCGGCCTTCTCCAGCAACGGCGAACCCTCGAGCTTCATCGCCAGAAGCTGGAAGAGGGTGTTGAGCTGCATGAACTGCAGGCCGGTGTACTCGAAGAACTCTTCGCGCGGGACGATCTTGAACGCTTTGTCCAGAATACCGTTGGTCCGGGCGTCGCGGTAGTGGACCGGGCAGCCCAGGAGGCAGTCGTTCCTGCCGAGCAGACCGAAATCCACGCCCCAGGTGTCGATCCCGAGACCGGCCAACTTGCCCGTCTGCTTCACGGCCAGGGCGAGTGCGTTTTTCACCTCCGCCCACAGTCGCAGCGTGTCCCAATGCAGGGTATCCAGCACGCGAACCGGGCCGTTCGGGAAGCGATGCACCTCGGTCAGTTCGATTTTCTTGTCGGTGATGGTGCCGAGCACTCCACGGCCGCTCTCGGCGCCGAGGTCCAGGGCAAGAAACGTATTCGTCGACATGCGGGCTCCTCCTTGACGAATCAGTGTTTGAAATGTCGCGTTCCGGTCATGACCATGGCGGCGCCGGCCTCGTCGCAGACCTGGATGCTGTCGGCGTCGCGGTTACCGCCGCCCGGATGGATCATCGCGGTGATGCCGGCCTCCAGCAGTTTTCGCGGCCCGTCCTCGACCGGGAAGAACGCGTCCCCGGCCGCCACTGCGCCCGCCAGCTTGTCGCCGTGGCCATTCTCCCGCGCAAGCTGGATCGCCAGATCGCACGACTTGACCCGGCTCATCTGACCCGCCCCGTTGCCGAGCAACTGCCCGTCGCGAACGATCGTGATCGCGTTGCTCTTGGTGTGCTTGCAGACGAGCCAGGCAAATCTCAAATCCGCCATTTCGGACTCCGACGGGGCCCGCTTGCTGACCACCTTCCACTGGTCTTCGTTCAAACCGATCAGGTCGCGCTGCTGGACCAGCATACCACCGGTGATTCGCTTGTAATCCAGCTCGCTCGCATCGGGCGGACCATCCATCGGGCCAACGGCCAGCAGACGGCAGGACGCCCCCCACTTTCGCTTTTCGGTCACGGTGGTGATGACGGGAATCGCGTCGTCGTCGAAGGACGGCGCGATCCAGACGTCGAGCTTGAAGAAGGCGGCCCCGGCGGTCTTGCCCCACCGCGCGAAGGTCGTCATGACGGTTTCGGCGATCTTCTTTGTGACCGGGAAGTTCATGCAAAGCACGCCCCCCGCCGCCGCAATCGGGTCTCCGAGGTACGCCCGGCGATACGTCTCGATCGGGTCATCCCCGATCGCGCACCCGCAAGCATTGGTGTGCTTGATGAACGCAACGGCATGCTTGCCCAGTTTGGCCCGGGAGAGTTCCTTGATCAGAGATAAGGCAGAATCGCCGTCGACGTAGTTGTTGAAGGACATCAAGTCGTGCCGATGGAAGCACGGACGGACAGATTCCTCCCTGGGGCGGGATAGGTCAAAAAGGAGATTGGCCTCCGCCGTCATGGGGCCTCGGAACATGTACACTGCCGCAGACTGACCAGGATTCTCACCGTATCGTCCTTCTCCCAAGCGGTTGAATTCCTTGAGGAACGTTCGCGGGAGACCCGATTGTTCGCCTGCCAGATAGCTGCAAACCGCAGCGTCATACGCGGATGTTGCTTCAAATGCCAGTTCCGCCAGCTTTCTTCTTGTCTCGGCGGAAACGAATCCATGTTCCCTCATCTCGGCAAGCGTAAAGCTTCGACGAAACCTGTCCTCGATCACCACCACATGCTTATGGTTCTTCGCCGCCGCCCGCAGCATGCAGGGGCCACCGATGTCGATCATTTCGATCGCCTCCTCGAAGGTGCAGTTCGGGTTGGCGATGGTTTTCTCGAAGGGATACAGGTTGACCACGACCATGTCGATGGGCTCGATGCCGTGCTCGCGGAGTTGTCGCATGTGGTTGGACTCTATTGGCAACACGCCATTGGTAAAGTTGAATAAAATTTCTAAGGGAACCCCGGCCAATATTTATGTAAAGTTGGAATTTCTGAATCCCGC
>JAPKGY010000328.1 GCA_026647385.1 Phycisphaerae bacterium
AGCTTCAGTGTTCCTCCCACGACGGTTGTGTTCCCAGCGCCGCTCAAGTTCGCACTGTTGGCCCTCCCCCTCGCTATAATCCTCCGTATCCCCGTCCTCGTTACAGTCCGTCGCCCCCGTGTTCCGCGGATTGGGCGTATTCAGGCAAGTATCACAGGCATCGCCCACCTCGTCGCTGTCGGTGTCTGCCTGGTCCGAGTTTGCCACGCTGATGCAGTTGTCGCACGCATCACCCCAGACATCCCCATCGTCATTGGCTTGGTCGGAATTCGATACGCCGGGGCAGTTGTCGCACGCGTCCCCGGCGCCGTCACCGTCCCCATCAGCCTGGTCCGCGTTGGCCACGAATTCGCAGTTGTCCACGCTATTGGCTATCCCGTCGTTGTCGTTATCGTCGTCGCAGTCATCGCCAATCCCGTCCAAATCAAAGTCTTCCTGGGTCCCGTTATTCGCAAGCGGGCAATTGTCGCAGCGATCCAGCTTACTGTCTCCATCCGCCGAATTGATCGTTGATAGTGCGTTATCGCCATCGCACGTCGCCGTGTAGATGCACATCGGGAAGTGGTGATACCATGGATGTCTCTCTCCGTTTTCGATATCCGAGAAGATATCATCCAAACCAATCGAACCGTCCGCGTTCACGTCGTAGCCAGCCGTTTCGGCGTCCACGGGATCGCCGATATGTGCATAAACCGCCGCATAGTCGCAGGGATTGACGCTGCCGGCCTCGCAAACCTGCGGACTGCCGATCGGCACCCCGCCCACGTCCCCGGGCACGAACCGCCACCGAACCGTGAGGGTCCCCTGCAGGTCCACCAACTCGGCCAATACGATCGCCACACAGGTGTTGAGCACGGTGCCGGTATCGGTGTGCAGATCGATCTCGAGGGATTCAGAAGAGGTCGTGACCCCGGTGACGAGGCCCGTAGTGTGAGTACCTTGCAAATAAAGCTTCACCTCACCGTTGTCATTCCAAGTCCCGTCCATCGCCTGAGGCGGCTTGTTGAACGTCAGCACCAACGTGGTCGAACCGCTGCTGCGGCCCTCGACGCTGCTATCCCCTTCCCCGATCAGCGTCAGCGGGATGTCGAAATCGCCGGCCGTCCCGTGCGTCTTGCGCGATGCCGCGCTCAGCAAGACCAGCGGCGTCCCCGCGTCGCACGCATCGCCCGCGCCGTCGTTATCGGTGTCGGTCTGATTCGGATTGGCCACGCTCGGACAGTTGTCGCACTCGTTGTAAACGCCGTCCCCGTCCGTGTCCGCGGCCGGCACGGTTACGATCACCTCCGCGCACGTCTCGCTCCAGCACCCAGTCGTGCTGTTGCGGGTCCGAGCGTAATAGGTTGTGGTCGTGGACGGGTTGACGGCCTGAGGCCCCGGGCCGGTGCCCACCTGAGTTCCGCTCAGGCAGCTACCCGTGTACCACCAGACCTCGTCGCCGCCGGTGCCGGCGGTGCCCGTCAATCCAGACGGACCTCCGTCACAAATCACGTCCGGGGTGGCGGCCGCCTCCGTCGGAACCGCCGGCACGGGATTGACCGTCACCGTCACCTCGGCGCACCCATCGCTCCAGAAGCCCGTTGCGCTGTCCCTGGTCCGGGCATAGTAGATGGTCGTAGTGTTTGGACTGACGTCCTGGTTGCCCGGGCCCGTGCCGACTTGCGACCCGCCGACGCAACTGCCGGTATACCACCAGACTTGATCGCCGCCCGAGCCGGCTGTCGCGGACAGGATCGTGCTCTGGCCGACGCAAATGGATGCCGGACTGGCACCTGCTCCGGTCGGAACCGACGGCAAGGGATTGACGGTCACCGTCACCTCCGCGCATGTATCGCTCCAGCAACCCGTTGCGCTGTTCTTGGTACGGGCGTAGTAGACCGTCGTGGTGGCTGGACTGACGTTCTGGTTGCCCGGGCCCGTGCCGACTTGCGACCCGCCGACGCAACCGCCGGTATACCACCAGACTTGATCGCCGCCCGAGCCGGTTGTCGCGGATAGGGTCGAGGTTTGGCCGGCGTAGATGGATGCCGGATTGGCACCCGCCCCGGTCGGGGCAGACACGTTGCAGGCAGAGGTAGTACCCGCCGCACCTTGGCTGTAACTGGTCTCCCTCGGCCGCTGGGTGCTGTAACGAGCGACGACTTTGAACGTATACTCGGTGCCGGCCGCCAGGCCGGTGACCGTCTTGGTCCCCCAAAGCGCGTCCGTCTGCCATGCAACCGTCGTACCGACGCTGCCGTCCGAAGCGACCCAGTGCGTCCCCTCCGCGAAACCGCCGCCGCCGAGGGTGATCGCGTACTGGGCATTTGTATTACTTTCGTTGTCGCCCGGGTTTACGTCCACGTCGAGCGTGCCGGTGGTTGGGTTGTTAACCGTCGGGGCCGGCGGCACGTAGGCGTGGTAGCTGGCGGCATCATCGAACCACACGAGCTGGTTGATCCCGGCGTCCCCGTTCCGCTTGGCGTGCAGGAATAAGGTCACCGCCTCAGCCGTCGCGTTGCCCGCCGTGGTCATCAGGAAGAACGTTTGGCCCCCCAAAGGACTGGTCATGGAGCCCAGCGGCGGGGTCGTCGAGCCGTCCCATTGGGCTCCGATGGAGAGTTCCGCGTAGATCGTGTTGTTGTGATACGTCCGGCCATAGGCTGTGAAGGTGATCGCATCCCCCACGTTCGCGCTGATCGTCTGGTACAGGCCGGCGTAATCCGTTTTCGGGTGCGCGCCGTCATACATGCGGATCTCTTGCGAATGCGATCCGGAATGCACCAAACCGGGACTACTTTCGTCAGCCCACCACCAGGGTATCTCCCCGGACCAGTAGCGCGTCCAGCCGGACGCGATGCCGGTGGTCGCGAAACCCTCCTCCATTCCGCCGTTCACGAGGTCGTCTGTCGCAGGGGTGGTCGTCCCGGCGACGTCGGGGCCCAACCCGGTCGCGTGGGGGAGACTCCCGCTGTAGCGCGCCTTGACCTGAAAGGTGTAGGTCGTGTTCGGGGCCAGGTTTTGGACGGACTTGATGCCCCAGGAGGCATCCGTCGCCCAGAGGGGGGACGTGTCAACGCTGCCGTCCAAGCGGACCCAATTCGTCCCCAGTGTATACCCGCCTCCGCCGATCGTAATGGCGTACTGAGCGTCGTGGTTGCCCGCGTTCCCGCCCGGGTCCACGTCCACGTCGAGCGAGTGGCTGGTCGCATTCCCCACCCACGGCCCCTCCGGCACATAGGCGTGATACACAACAAAATCGTCCCAGTAAATCGACGTATCGCCGCTTTGCGTGTTTCGTTTCGACTCCAGAAACAGGTAGGTCGTCGTGCCCGCGGCGTTGAAACCGATCGCCCCGGTCGCGATCCACGTCTGCTTGGTAAAGCTGGTCAGGGAGTAGAGCCAGCTGCTCGGACGATCGCTCGACGTGTTCACACCAACCCGTGGCGTTGTGTAGCCCGGCGCCGACAGAGAGTAGAGATAGCCGCTGATCGTCAGCGCGTCTCCCTCGTTCGTGGCGATCGGCTGATAAACGTGCGTCCAGGCACCCTCGCCCCCCGGCGATTTCGTCTTCTGGGAATAGATTCCCCCGTGCACGAGGGTGGTTTCCCGGACAAACTGGTTGGCCACGGTGCCGCTGTATGCTCCCGTCCAGTTCGGCGCGACGAGACCGCTCGGCCAATCCTCGAAATCGCCGTTCAGCAAACCTGCCGCCTGGGCAGGTGCCGGCCAGGCCCCCGAAAGGGCGATCGCCGCCGCCAGAACCATCGACCAACCGTTGCGAAGTGAGCCTCGTGCCATAATGAGCTGCCTCCGTCACCAAAGCCGGGTAGAACCTTACGGTTAAGGACTCATGCGATTCACACGCATGTTCTCCTGAGGAACTCCTTTAGATCGCGGACCACAAAAGGGAGGTCCGCCTTCGGGCCGAGCCGCTTGCGATGTAGCCGAGCAGTGGCATGGACATCTTCTCCATGTTTGCCAGGCTGCCAGCCTTTACCACAAAACTGAGGTTCACGGGCTGGGAAGCCCGTGCCACGGCTCAGATCGCAACCGGCGTCTTCGGGCCACATGAACACCACGCCCCCGCCTGAGATACTCCTTCCGATCACTTTCCCGGTCGCCGCCCCTCCGCCCGCGGCCGGACCGACGGGACCGCCGCTCAGCGCGCAGAACCCCTGCCGCGCGGATCGACCGCTGCGTCACGCGGCCTCGCCGCCGCACGCGCACACTCACCGCGCACCGCCATCGGCGGGGGACTGATCTGCCGTACTGTCTGACGAGTGAGGCTGTGCCCCCTCCCGGCCCGCGCCAGGAACCGCCACGAACCCGTCCGTGCACCCCCGGAACCGCCCGCAAAGCCCCAGTCCTTGGCGGACTTCGCGGAACCTCATGACCTTGCGCGAGTTGCGCGGCTTACGTCACAGGGTCCCCACATGGCGGCGGGCGCCGCAAAGGCCGTCCGCGCCGGGCGTCAAGGGCTACTCTCAACTTTACCGGACAAACCGTGAGTGTCAAACTACTTTCTCCAAAAACGACAAAAACCGAGCGTTTTTTTCCCGTCAAAGAGCCTACTGTACGGCACTCACGTCCTGCCGCAACGACCTCGCACGTCGACCAGGCGGTTTTTCGCCATCGACAGGGTGGCGGGGGTGCCGTCGCGGCTGATTCATTCCCTGCAGGGCACGGCCGCGCCTCTCTCGCACAGGCAGCGGCGGAGGAGTCGAAGCCGGCCCGGCCTGTTTGAGGCGCACCCGGCTCACACGGAGGAAGAAAGTATGGCACGGGGTCGCGCGGTTGCGCGGGAACTCAGGCTCAGGGATCGGCCATCTCGTCTGATCTACACAAGCGCCTGCCGACTGCTGGGCGAGGACGGGGAGCGCATCATTCGTCAGGGCGCCGAATATGAGATCGACCTTGCCCGTCAGGTGTACTTGCATTGCCAACCCCATGGGGCCCCGGATACCATTCGGGCCAAGCTCACCGCCCAGTTGACCAGCCCGGTCCTCTGGCAGGCGTCGG
>JAPKGY010000329.1 GCA_026647385.1 Phycisphaerae bacterium
CCCCCATTCCGTGAAAGACAGATGCGTATTCGAATAGCGAAAGAAACCATCCCGTCCGCGCGTCCGCGTCACTCCACACCAGACCATCCCGCGAACGCCGCCAAGTTTGGCCGCGACCCGAAGGGGAGCGTTTAATCTTTCTCCCCGAGCGTTTCCAGCTCGCCCGCTCAACGGCACCCTCGCCTTCATCCGTCCCCCGCGCCGATGCCCCCGCCCATCCGTCCAACCGTATCCGGTTTCGGCGTTCGCCATGGTCGCCACGCCTGCTCGTCGGGGCGAGGCGACCAGGACAAATTCCGCCCTGTCGGATCTTCGACTGCGATTTCGGCGTTTTCGGATTCCGGCGTTCTTTCCCTCCTCAGTTCGCGCAGTTCGGATCGCCCGGAATCTCCGGGCCAGTCATGCACTGGACGAAGATAACCACGTCGTCGCGGGTCACCGCCCCGAAGGCGTCGTGGTCCAGATCGGCGTCCGCGCAGTTCGGATTGGCTGGCGGAGCGCTCTGATTGTCCAGGCAGCCCTGCAGGTGCGCGAAGTCCGCCATGTCCACGTCCCCGTCGTGATCGAAATCACCGGGCACCGGGGCGGCTCCGACGCTGAGCGCCGCCTGATTCGACGTCGCGCTGCCGCACCCGCCGGTGACCACGCAGCGATAGTTGGCCGCGTCGTTGCCGTCGGCGTTGGATACCGTCAGGGTGGCGGTCGTGACGCCGGCATAATGCCCGCCGTTGGCGAGATTGGCGCTGTTTTTCTGCCACTGATACCCCAGCGTTCCATCGCCGGTGGCCGCCACCGTGAAGGTGGCGGTTCCGCCGGCCGGGATCGACTGCGCCTGCGGGTGCTGGGCGATCGTCGTCGCCGCCTTCAGCGTCAGGCCGGCCGCGTTGGACGTGGCGGAGCCCGCGCCGTTGGTCACGACGCAGCGATAGTTGGCCACGTCGTTTCCGTCGGCGCCGGATACCGTCAGGGTGGCGGTGTTCGCGCCGGCGTAGTGCCCGCCGTTACTCAGGTTGGCCTGGTTCTTCTGCCACTGATAGCCGAGCGGCGCATCCCCGGTGGCCGCCACGCTGAAGTGGGCGGTCGCCCCCGCGCAGACGCTCTGGGCGCTCGGGTGCTGGGTGACGGTCGGCGGGACCGCCGATCCGCCGCCGGGCGTACCCGGGGCGCCGGCGCCGAGGCTGGTTTCCTGGGTGTACGTGCCGTTATAGCGGGCCTTGACCTTGAACGTGTACGTGATGCCGGTTACCAGGCCGGTGACCGTCTTATTTGCCCAGGTCTCGTCCGTTTGCCAGGCAGCCGTCGTGCCGACGGTGCCGTTGACCTGCACCCAATGGGTTCCCAGGGTATACGCGCCGCCGCCGATCGTGATGGCATACTGGGCATCGCCGTTGGTTGCGTTACAGCCCGGGTCCACGTCGACGTTGAGCGTCGTGCTCGTCGGGCCGCCCACCGTCGGGGCCTGCGGTACATAAGCCCGATACACGACAATATCGTCGAAATCGGCGTAGTATTGGCCGGTGCTGCCTCTGTTGGTTTCAAGGAATATGGTTACACCGTTCGTGGCGTGCGTGGCGTTACCCGCGATGGTCAGCGAGGTCCACGTCTGCTTGGCGCTGTTCGTCTGCCAACTGCCCGGGCGCGTGGTCGAGCCATCGAACTGTACGCCGATCCTCGTGGTGATGTATGTGGACGGCGACTCGTTGTAGGACCAGCCCACAAAAGTGACCGCGTCGCCCTGGCTCGCGGGCATGTTCTGGTAGATGCCGGCGTACGCGCCCGCTCCGCTGCTGGGGGGTTGTATCCGCTGCGCGTTCGGCGAACTGCGGTAGAGGCTGGTGTTCTTCGAAAAGGCCGCGGTTCCCGAGCTGTAGCTGGTCCAGTTGGGTGCGACCGTCCAGGTCGTGGTATAGTCGTCGAAAGCGCCGTTGACCAGGCTGAGATAGGGGGCGCACGAGTCGATGGACAGGGCAGCCTGGTTCGAGGTTGCGCTCCCGCAACCGCCGGTCACGACACAGCGGTAGTTGGCCTCGTCGCCGACGTCCGCGCCGGTGACGGTCAGCGTTGCCGTCGTTGCGCCGGAGTAGTGCCCGCCGTTGCCCAGGTTCGCCTGGTTCTTCTGCCACTGGTACGTCAATGCCCCGTCGCCGGTGGCGGCCACGCTGAACGTGGCGGTCCCACCCAGCTCGATGAACTGGTTGGACGGATGCTCCGCGATCGCGGTGGCTGGCTTGAGGATCAGCCCCGCTTCGTTGGAGTAGGTACTGCTTGTGCTGTCGGTGACCTTGCAGCGGTAGTTGGCGACGTCGTTGCTGTCAATGCCGGTGATCGTCAGCGTCGACGTGGTCGCACCGGCATAATGGCCCCCGTTGGCGAGGTTGACCTGGGTTTTCTGCCAGAGGTAGCTCAAGGTTCCCTGGCCGGTCGCCGCCACGGTGAAGGTGGCGTTCGAGCCCGTGCAGGCGCTCCGCGGGGACGGATGTTGCGTGATGTTCACCGTGCCGAGGGTGAGTGCAGCCTGGTTCGACGTGGCCGACCCGTAGGGATTGGTCACCCGACAGCGGTAGTTCGCCAGGTCGTTGCCGTCGATCGACGAGATCGTCAGGAACGGCGTCGTACAGCCGGAATAATGGCCGCCGTTGGACAGATTGGAACCGTCCTTCTGCCACTGGTAGCTCATCTGGCTGCCGCCGGCGGCCACGATGATGAACGTGGCGGACGAACCCGCCAGAGCGCTCTGGCTCGACGGATGCTGGACGAAGCTCGGCGGACTCGTGTTCTGCTGGCACACCGATGGAGCGAAGTTGCAGATCCCCGGCCAAACGTCCTGGTCGTACCGCTGCTGGAGGGTCATGCGCAGTTGCGGGTCGACGGTTACGATCACGATCTTGGCGACGTTGAGCGTGCCCAGCGACAGTGTGAGGTCGCTTCCGTTCAGCGAGGTGTTTACCGTGCTGATGCCGGACCTGGAAACCTCGAACGCGGCGGGCGACGAAAGCATCCACGACGGCAGGCCGAACGTGACCGAAGCATTGCTGATGGGCGTGTTGTGGTAATCCTGGTCGAGCCAGTAGTCGTCGTTCACGACGAACAGGATGAACGTGTCCGTGCCCCGGGCCAGACCTTTTACCCAGACGTTGGTGCTGCCCACGGCGTCCAGATCCACCGGATGGCTCGTGACCAGATAGGGCTGAAGCCACTTCGTCTCGGCGCCGATCAGGCCGACCTCCTGCCAGAAGGCGGGGTCCTGGGCCTGCAGGTTGCTGTCGTCGGCCAGTCCGTTGGACCCGGAGGGGTTCTTCTTGAACCACCAATAGCCGAGTCCCTTGGCACCGGCCGCCATGGCGTAGTACGCCTCGATTCGCTTGCACTCCGGGGCCGCCCAAGGCCAGGGGTCCACCGGCGCGTCGCCGTTGATCTCGCACGAATAGAGCAACTGGCGGGACGGATTCGGTTCAGCCGCCCGCGTTCCAGCCAGGGCGGTGGCGTAAACCACGTCGGCCTGTCTGTAGAGCGGCAGCGTCTCGGGCATGTCGTAGTACGCGTGCCTCACCTTGGGTTGGAAGTAATGATCGATGCACAGGCAGTCGGAAAGCTGTCCGTATGCGAAATAGCTGTACGGCTTCCAGGTTCCGTCCAGGTTGATCGTGGTCGGGCGGTCTTTCCGGCCGCGAAGCTCCTCGCCCAGGGAGACGAAATGCATACCCATCGTGCCCGCCTGATTCGAGCTGCAGGGCATTTTGTATCCCGTGCCGCAGAAGTTGCTCACCAGGTTGGCTTCCTCGATGTCGGGCTCGTCGTCGATGAACCACATCCGCGGGTTGTTGCTCCAGGTGCCCCAGGAGGTATCATCCTTGATGAAGCCGTAGTTGCGACTGTCCGCGTACGCTCGGCCGGCGCTCGTTCCCAGGTATTGCATCAGTCCTCCCGACGCGCTGTTCATTTCCAGCGTGTTGATGCCCCGATCCTGGCAGGTGTCCATCCAGTCCTGGGCCATGGCGGTATCGCCGTCGGGGACGGGAAATGCGGCCCACGAGCAGTAGATGAACGGATTCACCCACGTGCGCACGCCGCCGGTCGCGGTCTGGGTGTCCGAGTACACGCCCTGGAATACGTGGTACGACATTTCCGAAAGGGCCGTGGACAGCGAGACGACGGATACGGCGAAATCATCTCCGGGATCGCCGACCGTGGTCGTGGTCGAGGTGACGTCGATGCCGTCCATCTTGATCGTGGTCGGAGCCGCTCCGCCGGCGCGCCGCCAGTACAGGTACACCTTCTTGAGGTCCTGGGAGAAGCTGATGTTGGCTAACTGAGGGACGTTCGCGTCGACCGCGATGGACGTGTTGAGGATGTTGGCCGAGGTGTCCACGTTCACCGCCAGCGGCGACGTGACCGGGACCTTTCGCAACCGCACGATGACCTGCCCGACGCCGCCGGCTGGGATCGAGGCCGGGTCCATCTTGTACCAGGCCGGCTCGCCCGCATTGAGGATGTCCTGGGGCGGATTGTCCCAGTAGAACCAGATGCTGTTGGCGAGATGCCCGTTCAGGTCGTTCCGTTTGAGAATGGACTTCAAGCTGTAGTTAATCAGGGTCACGTCGTCGAGGGTCACAGCCGACGTCCCGTCGTTCTTGATGAATACGTGGAGGTTGGCCCCCGGTAAAGGTACCCCGCAGGACGTCGGGTAGTTACTGTCCTTCCAGAAGCACTGAAACTCCGTATAGATCGCCAGATCGTCCTCCTGGTACTGAACGCCGAGCAACGACACCGCGCCCCCGGCGGTGGTGCCCAAGCCACCGATCAGCACCGCAACCGCGACCGCGCGCACACCAAGACGCCGGATTTCGCCTCGCACTACGGACATGTGACCCCCCATTCCGTGAAAGACAGATGCGTATTCGAATAGCGAAAGAAACCATCCCGTCCGCGCGTCCGCGTCACTCCACACCAGACCATCCCGCGAACGCCGCCAAGTTTGGCCGCGACCCGAAGGGGAGCG
>JAPKGY010000033.1 GCA_026647385.1 Phycisphaerae bacterium
GCTCGCCCAATGCTCGCAGCGACTCCAGAATCGGCACTCCTGCGCGCACCATGACTACGAAAGATGCATTTGCCGATCCCGCTGTAGAGGGCTTGCGAGCGGATGTTGGTCAGCCGAACCTCGATGTAGTCGGCTCCGATCGCAAAATCGACCTTGTTCCACCCATACAGTGGATAAAAGTCAGCCACGTCGGGCGGGCTGGTCAGCGGGATGTTATACAGCGGCGCCTTGAACGTGTGCCACTGTAAACCATCGAAAACAACCAAACGCCATTCCGACGGGTATCGCCCCTGGTCGACGTCGCAGGGATCGATGCCGGCAGCGCCGGTGATCGCCGGGCTCGTGCCGTCGAGGATGGCCATCAGCCCCACCGCGAAACTGGCGTGGACTTGCCCGTCGCTCGGCTGGAGGATCGGGAAATAGGGCCCTCCGGCACATTCGGTGTCCTGGGTGCAGGTCAGTCCGTCGCGTGGGCCTCCTTCGCAGGTCGGCGTCTGGCCCGAACCGCACTGGTACTGGCAGCTGTGGTCCGAGTCGCACGCCGCCCCCGGCGCCGCCCCGCCTACGCAGACGCCGCAGTTGCCGTTCGAGGTGCAGCTTTGTCCCGCCTTGGGGCCGTCCGCGCAGACGCCCTGGCAGCTTTGGGAACTGGTGCACCGTTGGCCGTTGTTCGGCCCGCCCGCGCATCCGCTGCACTCATAATTGCCCGTGCAGGCTACGCCCGGATTCGGCCCGCCGGTGCACTGGCTGCACTGGCTGTCCCGGCTGCACGCCTGGCCCGCCTTCGGGCCGTCGGCGCACTGGCTGTTGACGCAGAGATGGAAATCACAGGTTCCCTCGCAGGGGTAATACTGACAGGCATGTGTCTCGCAGGCGGCCGTTGGATTCGAATGAACACAGTTGCAGTCGTGTTCGAAATTGCAGTCCTTGCGGGTGAAATCGGTCGGGGCCCGATCGTCGTCCAGAAACAGCTCGTGGTAGTAAACCATGTTGGCCATGCCGGCTTTGTTCACGCCGTCGAGCGGATGGAGGTAGAAAGTGCCCTTGAGCGCCTCCGGACGCAGCGTGCGGCTCATCGAATCAACGTAGGTCGGTGGAACGCTGTTGCCCGCCAGCGGCTGATCGATCGGCCCCGCGCCGTTGAGCAACTCGTCGCCCTCCGTGTTGTTCGGATGGGCGACAATCCGGGCGGTGAGGTCGTGGACGTGGCGGTAGATTCGATCGTAGGTGATCGCCTCCCAGTCGCCGCCGAGCTGGACGTTCAGAGAGCCGAAGGTGCCGAGCACGTCCGCACCGGCCAAAAGCGGGTTCATCAGCGAGTCCGGCGCGCAGCTTCCGTCCGCCGGCCAGGCTCCGTGGAAGGCCCCGTCGTCCGGGGTCGCGCCCGGCGCGCAAACGCCTCCGCCTCCCGGCGGCGGATCGCAATAGCGATCGAAGTCCTCGCAGAACACCGGGGTGAACGAGAAGCTCGAGCACGGATCGGCTCCGGCTTGCGGACCGGACAGGGTCCCCCAAAGAACGGCGCCGACAGACACAAGCAGCATGCGACGATGCATCGAAGTGCCCCCTTCCGCTGATCGAAAAGCGTCTACCTGTCTAAGGAACTATTGAGATGTTTGCAGGAACTTGTCTTACCCCATCTCCTTCCCGCCGCCCCATCTGCTCTATCATACCCGTCCGACGGACTCCAGGGATAGCCAAATTCGGGGAAACGAAGCACGCTTCTCGAAAGTCCCAAGGAATATCGACGCCGAACGCCCATTGATTCCAATGAGTTTGACCCGGGGCGGCGACGGGAGTCCGGGCCGAGGGGGGACATACCCCATCAGGATTCGCCGATTGCCCCGGAGACTGCGAGGTCGGCCGATGCACGACCGGGTCGGCGCGCGAACGGTTCGTCAGTCGTCCGGCGCGCTTGTCCCGGCCGTGCGCCGCTTCGAGGTGATCCTCGCCCCCTGGTCCCCCGCCGACCACAGATCCGATCGGCCGTGTCGCCGCACATAGTCCGACCACAATTCGTACCAGTACGCGAGGTACTCGTACGGATGCCAAGGGCGGTAGAAGTCCCGGACCCGCGCGGGCGTGAATCGTCTTCGCGGATATCGCGTTTTCAGCAGGCGGACCATTTCCGTATCCACCGCCGGCCGGCTGTAGTCGCCCGCCAGCATGCAGAGGTGACTGGCTGCATAATCGCCGACGCCCCGAATCGTCCTCAGCAGGCGGTAGCGCTCGTCGGCCGGGCCGTCGAAATGCTCGAGAGCATTCAGATCCAGCCGGCCCTCCGCCACCGCCCGGGCCGCGTCCCGGATAAACGACGCGCGGTAGCCGACGCGGGCAAGCCGACGCAGATCGAGCACCGATGCCCGGGCGAGGCGGTTTGGCGTCGGAAAGCTCCGCGCGCATCCGTCGGCCGTCGGGATGCCCCAATGCGCGACGATCCGCTCGATCATGCCGACCGTCTGCCCCCAGCCCACGTTGCACGTGCAGATGACCTTGATCAAGTCCTCGAAGAAGCTCGCGCTTCGCAGCAGCCGGCCAAACCGTGACACCGCCGCAAACCCGTGCGACGGTCGGCTCCGGCAGAGGGCATGAAACGGCGAGAGGTCCTCGTCCAGCCGGAGAATGCGGCGCACCGCGGTCACAACCCGCCGGGCCTGATCCGCGGACATGGGCGCATCACCCCGGACGACGAGTCGGCGCGGCGATCCCTCGCGAAGGGCGACCGCCACCGCACGATCGTCGTCAAGGCTCACAACCGTGTGAAACGTCCGCGCCGCGGCATCCCAGCGATTCGGGGCCAGCACGAAAAAACCGTGCGAGCACACCGCGCTGCCGAACTCGAAATCCGCAGGAGTCCGAAGGCTTCTTCGCATGCCCGACCATTATCCGGCCAAGTCTACGGCCGACAAGATTCCACGCATCGGTTCAGGGCGGCCTCTGGAAAGCCGAACTCCGGTATCCCGCGGCTTTCAACCATTGCCCGGTTGATCGGGCCACTCGACGATCGGGCAAGGCGGCGAAACCTCGAAGTTACAGGGCCGTCGCGTTCGCAGGCCTTATGGGACGGCGGTTGTGGCGAGGCTTCCGCCCGATATCCAGCAAGCCCGAGCAACCGCTCCCGTTTGGGCGCGAATGTATCGTAGGTTTTACCAGGATATGACAAGTCAATTGCACTGATTCCGGATGAGGGTTCCATGGCGAGTGTGAGAGTCATCGTGGCGGGCGTTTGTGACGCGGATCGCAGACTATTACGGTACGCCCTGGCCGGCGCGGGCGATTTCTCCGTCAGCGAGGCCGAAACCGTCGACCAGGTGACCTCCCTGCTCCGCGAGAACAAGCCGACCTTGCTCGTTCTCGACCTGCTGTCGTGGCCGTCCGAGGCGATACGGGCGGCCGCGAACCTCCGACGGAATCCCGAGACCCGGTCGCTTCCCATCCTGATGTTCGGGGACCCGAAAACCAGCGGGAATCCGGAGGCGGACAGCCTGGTGGAAGCTCGCTGGTACCCGCGAAAAGGCTTTCAGGTGGCGTCGTTCATCGAGCAGGTCCGGGCCCTGGCCGCCGGCGTCTCCACCGCGGCTGCGCGAACGGAATCGCAAGCCGATCGCTCCGCCGCCTTGACCGAGGACCTGGTGCTGCGCGTGCTGGCGGAGCACGGCCCGCCAACGCCCTTCGAGTTCAGCCTCATCGAGATGGCCACGACCCTCTGTCCGAAAGGACGTGAGATCGAACACGTCGCGGAATTCGCCGAGCACGATCCGCTCCTGGCCCTGGCCCTGCTGAGCTGGACGCACGAGCAGTGTCCCGAATCCCGGATCGGGCTGACCTCGGTCCATGACGCGGTCAAGCTGATCGGACCCAAGAAAGTGTACCAGTTGACGGAAGGGCTTTCGCCTTGGCGCTGGTCCAACGCGAGTCTGTGGGAGCCGGGCTTTTTCTGGGTTCACAGCATGGCGACGGCGCGCATCGCCGGAATGCTGTCCCGCAGGCTCGGCCTGGGTACGCCGGCTGAGGCTTCCACGGCGGGGCTCTTCAGCGGCCTGGGTTACTTCGTGCTCGCGCGGTTCTTCCCTCGCCATTTCGGGGAGTTGATGAGGGCCGGGTGGGGGGCCGACTCCGTTTCCTGCGAATGGGAGGAGCGGACGGTGGGCGCGCATCACGGCCGGCTGGCGGCTTGGATGCTCAAGCACTTCCACCTGCCGGTCGTTCTTCAGGAGGTCGCCGAGCATCACCATGATTACGAGGATCGGGCCGGCGCGTCGATGCGGTCATCCTCGCGTCTGTTGTGCATGCTGGTCCACGCAGCCGAGCAGATCGCGGACGCCCTGTTTCACGGCGATCCCCCCCTGACCCCGCTGGCTCCGCTGTCCGGAAGTTTTCTGGATGCTCTGAACGACTCATCGGTCGCTCCGCTCCAGATTCTGGACGAGGCTCACCACGCCGTGGCGGACCTGCTCACCGAGATGCTTCATCTGTTCCCGCAGTCCGAAAGCCGGTCCGCCTACCACCGCACGAAGCCGCTCGGCAAGACGGCCTACTGGGCCCCCAAGAGACCGGACGTCGATCTCGTCCATCTGTTCCTGGAGGCTCGGAGCCAGGAGGTTGTTGAGATGGCCGCCACCAAGGATTCCGCCTTGCGGGACATATCCGCCATGGTGATCAATCTGGCGTACCTCACCGCCACTCCCGCCGCCCAGGAGGCCGTCGCCACCCTGGCCGCCCGCGATTGGCTGCGAGGCCGCAAGCTCCTCGTGCTTCTCAATAAGGAACTGCCGGAAACCTGGCGGTCCCTGGCCCCCCACACTTGCCGATTCATCGTCCTCCCCGCCCACCCCGCGCGATGGATCCGCTGGCTGGTCGAGCCGACGCCCAAAACAAATCCAAACCCGGCACCCCAACTGCGCATCGCCTGATTCCAGAGTTCGCGCAAGGTTCTAATCGCCAGCCGGCAAAGGTCATGGGGTAAGGGTTCCGTGTGCCTGTGTTGTGTGCCGAGGACGTCATGGCTTGGCCAAGAATCGTCAATGCGACACCGACTCTCGATGGATTGGCCGTCCAGCTTGGTCCGATGCACGGCAAGAACGAGCGAGTGACGCTGTACCCCTCGGTGTGCGTATGCCAACAAAGCAGCAATCTGCGGCAGGCGAGCGACGCGGATGGGAACAGGGACCGGGAAAACGGCGGGCTGCTGGTGCGCAGGAAACCCGGATCGCTGCTCGTGGTCGAATGCGCACCCGAGCTTCGTTTTTGCGCCTTTTGCGCTGCTTGGCGGCTTGAATCGCTCCTGAGAGGAGATGAAAGCGTGGATAGCCGCGAAAAATCGCAAGAGTCGCAAAAAAGAAGCCAGCCAAGGGCGAGTTGTGGTTTTCGCGGTACGGCCTGTCTGACGGCACCTCGATAATCCTGCTACAGCGTCTGATCCGCCGTTCTCGAATCAGCCGGCGCCCCACGCTGCCGTGTTGACGACGTCTGTTTGCGCCTCGGAGCGATCGTGCGGGGGCTCAGTCCTGCTGCTGTTCGCTGTGGAGTTTCTGGCGGATTTGATTGACCGTCTTGGTGATCTTGGCTTGCCGCAGGGCGTTCACTTCCGGTGGCAGGTCGCTTTCCCGGATGAAGAGCGTGTACGAGGAACCGTCGGGCAGCGGGAACGTCAATTGCCCGACGATCGAGTTCGAGCGCAAGGCCGCCACTGTCGCCTGGGCGGCGGCCTCGACCTGGGCAGGGCCCATTCCGCCGGCGGGCGTGGTGGCCGCGGGCCCCCCGGGGCGAGTCATCCGAACTCCGTCCGGCTCGACCACGTAGCGCAAGCCTGTTTCCCCGGCGATCACCTCGAGGGCCTGTCGTACGGTGGCGTTTTCCATCGAAAGCGAGAAACGCTCGCCGGCCTGCGGCGGCAGCGAACTCAGAACGCCCGGGTCAAACCGCACCAGCACGCCCGCCCGGCTCGCCAGGTCCGCCAGCGCCTCCGGCAGCAGGGTCTGGACGTATTTTACGCTGACGCGGCGGTTCAGTTGCCGCTCGACCTGCCGGGTCTTGCTCAGAATCACCACGAACGGGCCCTCGGGATACCACGTCCATTCGCAGGCGTCGCAAGCCCGCTCCAGAACCTGCGCCGCCACGCCATGACCGACCGCGGACACCGCTTGAGCCAGGCGGGTGCCGTTCGTGACTGCGTCCCCGCCGCCGTCCTGGAACTGCAATCGAAGCGATGAAAACAACTCCGGCGTCATCGGCTGTGAAGACAGCTTCTCCAGCGTCGCCAGTTCCTCCCAGGTTGCCCGCCGTCCGATGCGTTCGAGCGGCGGCGTCGGCTGAATCGTGACCGCACGAGCTGTCGGTACGAACTCCAGGCCGAGCGGTCGCAGTAACGCGGTCAGGCTCTCCCGCAAAGGCCGCTTCTGGATCGTGGCGGTCAGTTTCGTCTGCGAACCGTAGGGCAACAGCGAGAGGCAACCCGGAGCCAACTGGATCGGGATTCCCGTCTCGGTGCCGAGCTTGTCCAGTGCCTGGCGGATCGGGATATCCTGCACGTTCAGGTCCGTCGGCTGGTCCAATGCCTGAAGGATGCGGGCCTCGATGTCGTCCGGGTCCTTGTCGGCGGGCGAATAGGCTGGAGCCGGCGCGGCGGACGGCGGAGTCTGCCGGGCGGTCGCCGCCTTCTCAGATGTGTCAGCCGCGGGCGTCGGCGGCGCGGGCGTCAGAATGTCCTCCGCCCCGCCGGGCGAAACCTGAGGGGCGCCGCCGGCCGGAGCCGCCGGTTCCGCCGCGCGGACGGGTGGCTGGAAGCCCACGATCAAGCCCAGCAGAACCGTGATCGTCGCCGGTGACGTCAAGATGCCGGCTCGCCGGACGGGCGAACGGCGACGTGCGAGTTGTCCAAGAGCCATCTTCATGTTCCCCATTCTAGCCGACGAGCCTCGAATGTCGTCCCCCCCGCTCCGTGGCGGCAATCTCCATTATAGAGGAGGCAACTCCATCAGGATCTCAGGGGGCAGGGCGCCGACATCCGCGTGCATGATGTACAAATGAGACGAAGGCTGATTTTCCTGGGTCATGTCGGCCTTGCGGATCTGTTCCTCCAGTTCGGTTGACCTCATGTACGCTACTTGGCTCGGACCGGCCGCAACCGCGGTTTCCCCACCTGCCGCCCGCGCCGGACGGTGATAGCTGACCGCCAGCGATCCCTCCGGAGCTTCGGACGGCGAAGCGTGATAGACGACGCGGAGTTGGCCGGTGCTCGTCGACGCGGGTTCGCGCTCCGCGTAGGGTGCGCGGACCACGAGAACGATCGCGATCGCCGCCGCCGCCGCCAGGGGAACAGCCGCCTGGAGCCACCACGGGAAACGAAGGACGCGCCGCATCGGCGCAGCCTCCGCCTCGACGCGACTCATGACCGATGCGCGAAACTTGGACCAGTTGATTTCGCAGGTGTCCGCCCGTCGCGCCCGAAGCAGCCCCTCGATCCGATTCAGCCGCTCCCACGCCGACCGGAGGGGGGGCTCCTGCTCGATGCGGCGACGCAGCAAGGCCGCCGCGTCCGCCGGCAACTCCTCGTCCAGCAGGCGGTTCAGCAGCATTTCGTCCTGTTCGCCGATTCGATCCATGATCGTTACGCCCCCGGCCTGGCTTCCATCAACTCATCCCCCAGGATCTCCCGCAGCCTCTGCCTCGCCCGAAACACATTCCACTTCACGGTCTCGAGACTGCACTCCAGCAACTGGGCGATATCCTTTTGAGGCCACTCCTCGACCGTGAAAAGGATCAGGGCCAATCGCTGCTTCTCCGGCAGTTGCTCGAGGGCAGCCTCGATCCTTCGCAGAAGTTCGCGGCCCTCGACCTCTTGCCCCGGGTCCGGCGTCGAGGTGGCGGTCTCGCGGCTGTCCGTCGCGCCGTCCGAACCCGTTTGGGCATCCAACGACACAATGCCGGCGCGTCGCGACCGGCGAACGTTCAAAGACAGGTTGCTGACAATCCTCAGCAGCCACGGGCCGAATCGGCGCGGGTCCTTCAAACGATCCAGCGAGCGGTACGCCTTCAAGAACGCTTCCTGAGCGACCTCCCGGGCGTCGTCGCTGTTGTTCAGCAGGCGATAGGCGGTTCCCACGGACACCTGTTCGTAGGCCTCGACCAGTTGTTCGAAGGCGTCGCGGTCCCCCGCCAATACCGCCCGCACCCGCGCCGCGTCACGTTCAGCCGAGTCTTCAGTGAACAGCGGCCGGTTGGGTGGCTTCATAGGTATAGACACCGCGGCTACGAAACGGTTAGATGCGGGGCAACTTGTGCGGCGGTTGCAGATTACCAACCAGCCGCTATGAGTGTCAATCTGGGCCCGATGAGCGGGCCTTTTCCGCCGGTCCCGAACGACCCGGCCGGTCCATTATCTTTTAGGTGCTTGTCAATGCGGAAGTTAGAGACAGTCGCCGCTCTCCGAACACACTTGCAACCCCTCAGTCGGGCTGGAAAACGCATCGGTTTCGTCCCGACCATGGGGGCACTGCACGAAGGCCACCGTTCGCTGATGCGGGCCGCCCGGAAGGAATGCGAAATCGTCGTGGCCTCGATTTTCGTCAACCCCACGCAGTTCGGCCCGGGCGAGGATTTCGAGAAGTACCCGCGCCCCTTGGAGAAGGATTTGGCCGCCTGCCGGGAAGAAGGGGTTGATGTCGTCTTCGTGCCCGAAGTTGGGGAAATATACCCACCTGGGGCGGTGACCAGAGTTTCGGTCGCCCGGCTGACGGAAGGGCTCTGCGGACGGCACAGGCCGGGGCATTTTGACGGCGTAACGACGGTGGTCGCCAAACTATTCAACATCGTTCAACCGGACAAAGCTTACTTTGGGCAGAAGGATGCCCAGCAGGCGGCGGTGATCCGGCAGATGGTGCGGGATCTGATCTGGCCTATCCAGATCGTGGTGTGTCCGACCGTGCGGGAGGGCGACGGTCTGGCCATGTCCAGCCGAAATGCTTACCTCAGCCCGGAGCAGCGACGGCAGGCGTTGTGTCTCAGTAAAGCGCTCCACTGGGCGCAGGGGCAGATCGAGACGGGGCGGGGCGACGTACAGAAGATCACGGCTGCGATGCGCGAGCAGATCGAGGCGGCTGGGCCCTGCGAGATCGATTACATCGAGGTCGTGGATGCCGAGACGCTCGAGCCGAAAACGTCGGCGGTGGGGCGGTGTCTCGTCGCGCTGGCCGTCCGGATCGGCCCGGCCAGGCTGATCGACAACGTGTTGGTGGACGCGGGGGGTGCAGGCCGGTAGGATTCGCCGCAGATAAACGGGAAGCACGCTTCCTTCCGAAGGATTGAAACGGACAAAGTATGTGCCCGACCTTATTCACGATTCCCTGGCTTAACCTTCCGATTCGCGGTTACGGCCTGATGCTGATGGTGGCGTTCCTGGCGGGTACCTGGTGGGCCTCGCGCCGGGCCGGCCGGGTGAAGCAGGACCCGGATTTCGTGGTCAACCTGGGATTCGTGGCGTTGCTGTGCAGCGTGGTCGGGGCGCGGATCTTTTACGTCGTCCATTACTGGGAACGATTCGCCGGCACCGGGGTCTGGAACATCATCAATCTGACGGCCGGCGGTCTGGAGTTCTACGGCGGATTCATCGGGGCGATGGTCGGCATTCTGGCTTTCATGCTGGTCAAGCGTGTGTCGGTCCGGCTGTACCTGGACATTCTGGCGCCGTCGCTGATGTTGGGGATGGCGGCGGCGCGGGTCGGGTGTTTTCTGAACGGCTGTTGTTGGGGCGGGCCGGCGCCGGCCTCGTTGCCGTGGGCGGTGCATTTCCCGTATGCCAGTCCGGCGCAGGTTCGCGAATGGGAAGATCGCCAGATGACTCTGCCGGCTGAGCTGATCTGGGTTCCCCAGGCCGAGTATGCGGATTGGGCGAGCCCGCTGCCGAGAGACTGGTTCGATCGGGGCGAGAAGAAGGCCCAGAAAGCGGCGCGGCAACGCTGCGAGGACCAGGCGCGTTTCCACGGGCTGACGATCGAACAGTTGGAAGCGATGGCTGGCAATCCCGCGTATCGTTCGGTCGCGGTGCATCCGGCGCAGCTCTATGCCGCGCTCGACGGCTTGATCCTGGCCTTTCTGCTGCGGTCACGCCCCAGTTCAGCCGCAGGGCGACCGAGTCCGGCGCCACCTGCTCGGCGGCGCGATAGCAACTGAACGCCTGCTGGTACTCCTGCTCGTCGCTGTGCAGCACGGCCAGGTTCACCCATTGCTGCGCGTCGTCCGGTTCCAGCGAGAGGTAGCGGCTGAGCGTGGCCTTGGCGGCCTTGAGCTCGCCCAGTTCGTTGTGCACGGCGGCCTTGCGCTGGAGCAGCCAGTCGATGTCGGCGCCCATGTTGATGGCCTGCTCATAGAGCTCCAGCGCGCGGTCGTACTCGCGCAGCTTCTCGTACACCAGCGCCAGGTTCGCGACGGCTACCTCGTCCTCGGCGTCCAGCCGGCAGGCTTCCTCCAGCTCCGCGCACGCCTCCTCGTACGAGCCGGCGTTCGAGAGGATCACGCCGCGCGTGCCGCGGAGCCGCGCCGATTCGGGGTGCTCCTCGAGCACCGGTTCGACGACTTCGAGCGCCTCGCCGTGCCGGCCGAGTTCGGAGAGCGCCCAGCCCTTGAGGGCGGCGAATTCGATCTCGTCGTCGGGTTCGAGCCGCGCGCCGTCGAGGCGGCGCAGAATGTGCAGCGTCTCGGCGGCCTTGCCCGCCTCGAGCAGCTCGTTGGCCTGGTCGAGAATCCGCGCGATCTTGCCCGCATCCATGAAAGGTCGCCGCTCCCGGGGCGGCGGGCGGGCGGCGCATACCCCGCCGCGCGGCCCTCCGCCACGCGCGCCAGTATACGCATTCTCTCGGCAGGCGGTGCAAGCGGGTGCGCGCGACGCGCCTCCGGTTTGCCGGTCGGCGAGCCGAATTTGCGCCGGTCCATCGGAGTCAGGGCCGGCCGTCCGCGGCCGGCCGGGGCGAGGATGTCGGCGCGCTGGCGGCCGTGATCAGCATGCTGCTGCAGGTAGCGCTCAGCGATGACGACTTCTCCGCCCGTGAGGAATCTATCGTTCGGGAGGTAGCCCGTTTGCTAGGGATGAGCGACAGCGACTGGGAGCGCTTCGCCGAAAGCAAGGGCCTCAACCGGCTGAACCCCTGGGCGGTGCTCGGCGTGCGGCGCGGGGCGACGCCGGACGAAATTAGGACGGCGTATCGCCAGGTCATGCTTCAGAACCATCCCGACCGGTTCGCGCAGTCTCCGAAGGATTTCCAGGACCTTGCAACGAAGAAGACCAT
>JAPKGY010000330.1 GCA_026647385.1 Phycisphaerae bacterium
ACGACGATCGGCCAGCACCCGCAGTCGAACACCGTAGCTTCGGGCGGGACCGCCACCTTCACGGTGTCGGCCACCGGCGATGGAACGCTGGGTTATCGGTGGCAGAAGAACAGCGTCAACCTCGCCAACGGCGGGCATTATTCCGGCTGCACGACGGCGACGCTCACCGTGTCCAACGCCGATGGGAACGATGTGGCCAACTATCGCTGCGTGGTCACCGCGGGGTGCGGCAGCGCCAACTCGAACCAGGCGGCTTTGTCGCTCAAGGCGGCCACCACGATCACCCAGCATCCGTCCAACCAATCGGTGTCTCAAGGGGGGACAGCCACCTTCAGCGTGGCTGCGACCGGTGACGGGACGCTCACGTACCAGTGGCAGAAGAATCAGGCCAATCTGAGCAACGGCGGCCATTATTCCGGCTGCACGACGGCCACGCTGACGGTCTCGTCGGCGGACAGCAATGACCAGGCGAACTATCGCTGCGTCGTGACCGGCGGGTGCGGCAGCGCGACGTCGAACGAGGCGTCGCTGACGGTTACCTCCGGTTCGTGCTCCACGCCGTCGCTGCTGAACGCCTCGTTCGAGGGCGGCAACACGAATGGAGTGGCCACCAGCTGGACGGGCTATCAGCGGGCGACGAACCCGACGACGGTGTGGACGATTCAGACGGCCAATCCGCCGTCGGGCGGCGGCGTTCAGTACCAGCAAATCGCCAATACGAGTGCGACGGGTGGCGGCGGTGTGCGTCAGAACATTACCGGCTGCACGGTGGGCGCCACCTACCAGATCTCCGGCTGGATGCGGACGAACTCGGTGTCGGCCACCTGTACGGTCAAGTGCAGCCCGACGGCGTCGACGAACTGGTCCACCGCTCAGAACCTGAATCCGGCCCAGTCCACGTCGAGCAGCTCATGGGTTCCGTTCAGCGGCACGGTGACCGCCACCGGCACGTCCATGACTCTCTGGCTGGACGGCCATACGGGCGGGACCGGCTTGAACAAGACGGCGTGTTTCGACGCGATCAGCGTGCAATGCCTGACCGCGACGATTCAGAACGGCGACTTCGAGGGCGGCAACACGAACGGTGTCGGTACGGGTTGGACGGGTTACCAGCGGGCGACGAACCCGACGACGGTCTGGACGATTCAGACGGCCAACCCGCCGACCGGCGGCGGTTTGCAGTACCAGCAGATTGCCAACACGAGCGCCTCGGGCGGCGGCGGGGTCCGTCAGGACGTGACCAACTGCGCCAGCGGCGTCACCTACACGATCGCCGGCTGGATGCGGACGAACTCGGTGTCGGCCACCTGTACGGTCAAGTGCAGCCCGACCGCCTCGACCGACTGGTCCACCGCCGTGGATTTGAACCCGGCCCAGTCGACGACGAGCAGCACGTGGGTTCCGTTCAGCGGCACGGTGACCGCCGGCGGAACCTCCATGACCCTCTGGCTCGACGGCCATACGGGCGGGACCGGCTTGAACAAGACCGCGTGTTTCGACTCGATCACCGTTTCGGATTAGGGCGGTCCCGACAAGCGATCGGCGACCGCTTCGAGCAGGGGGACAAGTGAGCGGGTGAGAACGGTGCCTCTATCGGGAAGTAGCGAACTCGATAGAGGCACCGACCTGTTTATCGGCGGCTTCCGGCTCGTGAGTTTCGGGTGTTCCGCGTCTGACGCGGTGGGACGGGTGGGGCTGCGGTGGGGATCCAAGGGCTGCCTGTTCGCGTCGCACCGTCATCGGCCAGCCGTCATATCCGCGCACAGGACCTTGAGGACAAGGCGGGCGAGGTGGCTTGCTTCCTTGTGGAGCGCGCCCAGGGCGTTGAGCTGAAAAGGCCTGAAGGGCGGGAAAGGGCGAAATCTACATCCGCGCGCGCAGGGCCTTGAGGAAGCCCTGGTAGACGCCGGGAGGGACGTTGGCCATCTCGGGCGGGGGGAGTTGGTCGCCGGCGAGCTGGTCGAGGAGTTTGAGCACTTCGTCGCGACGGGTGGTCAGCAGGGCGGCGGCTTGGTCGGCTCGCTTGAGGTCGGAGTCGCGCATGGCGGCCAGGAAGGTCATGACGACGCCGCGGACGGTGGTTCGGCCGGCACCAGCGGGCGATTGAGCGGGGTGCGGCCTGGCGGCGGGTGACGGGCCCGGTCCGCCGGCGGATTCGTCGGCTTCCGCTTCGCCGGCCAGGATGCGGTCGATTCGGCGGCGTTCTTCCAGGAGCTGGCGTTCGCGCATTTCCTCGGTCCGATCCTCGGGCGAGAGAGGCAGTTCCTCGAGTTCCTCCTCGGGCGTCGGAATGTATACATCATTGCCGCATCGCGGGCATTTGCCCATTCTGCCGGCCTGCTCGCGCGGGAATCGCATGGGGTGTCCGCACTTCTCGCAAGGCAGTTCGATGTCCATGGCCTACCTCCTGTCGCCGCGCCGGGCGAATTCCCGGGCGGCGCGCATTCCGCGTCGTCCACGGTATACCAGCCGGACCGGCACTTCGGCAAACGGCAGGATCTCCCGAGTTCGATTGAGCAGGAACCGCTCGTAAGCCGGTGTGATTCGAGCGGGGTCGTTCACGAAGAAGACAATCGTCGGCGGGCAGACGGCGACTTGGGTGGCGTAGAGCAGCTTGATCTCGCCCGAGCCGTGGTGCGAACGCGGAGCATTGACCTGCATCGCGACCTCGAGCACCTGGTTGAGCTGGGCGGTCGTGACCCGCGTGCGGGCCTGTTTGAACAGCGAGGAGGCCAGATGGATCACCGACTGCACGTTTTTGCCCGTCTTGGCGGTGGTGAACGCGATCGGGGCGAAGCCCAGTCCCGGCATGGTCTCGTGCAGGTACCGGCCATAGTCCTCGGTGGAGGCCCGGTCCTTGGCGAGGTCCCACTTGTTGATGACGATGATGCAGGGTTTGTAATGCTCGGCGATGTAGCCGCCGAGGTGTTTGTCCACGGAACCGACGTCCTCGGTCGCGTCGATCATCAGCAGGACGACGTCGGCGCGGCGCATGGAGAGTTCCGCGCGGTGGAAGCCGTAGTATTCGATGTCGTCGGCCATCCTGCTTTTCTTGCGGACGCCGGCGGTATCGATGGCAACGTAGCTGTGTCCGTCGAGCTCGAATCGAACGTCGACCGCGTCGCGGGTGGTGCCCGGGATCTCGGAGACGATGACCCGATCCTGCCCGGCCAGTGCGTTCAGGAACGTGCTCTTGCCCGCGTTACGCCGTCCGACGATAGCCAGTTTCATCACCGGTTCCGGCGGGGCGTCGGTCGCCGGCAGGCGACGTACGATCCAGTCCAGGATCCGCCCGAGTCCGCGGCGGTGCAGCGCGGACACCGGCAGGGGATCGCCGAACCCGAGCCGAGGGAACTCGCCGAGTTCGGTGGGCATGTTGTCGGCGTCGACCTTATTGGCAACCAGGAGGATAGGCCGCCGGGAGCTTCGCAGCCAGTGGGCGACGTCCTGGTCGAGGGGAGTAACGCCCTCGCGCCCGTCGACCACGAACAGGATCAGAGCGGCCTGATCGACCGCACGGGCGATCTGGCCTTCGACTTCCTTTCCGAGGTCGTCGCGGTCGACGATGCCGTAGCCTCCGGTGTCGACGAGGTCGAACCAGGTGGACTCGTGCTCGCAGGTGACTTGAATGCGGTCGCGGGTGACGCCGGCGGTGGGCTCGACAATACTGATCCGTCGGCCGGCGAGCATGTTCAGCAACGAACTCTTGCCGACGTTCGGGCGACCAACGATTGCGACCGTGGGCAAGGACATCGGGAAACGTCGAATAGCAGGGCCGTCAAGAGTCAACACATCGGGCGACCGACGCCGGGTTCGTGACCGTGTGGACCGGCGGGTGGCATGGGCTCACGCGTTAGCCCGTGGCCACCGCGGATGGGAGACGGGCTAACGAGTCAGCGCATGCCATCCACGCATGCGGTTCATCGTCCGCCCGCTGAAACGGTCACGGCCCCACCGGACGCCACGCGGTCCCGGACCGGTGATTACTCCGCCGGGGCCGTGGCGGTCGCAGGCGTCTTCCACTCAATACCCAGCCCGATCGGCAACCCGAAGGGCTGTTTGTTGAGCACGCCCTCGGTCTGGCCCGACCCGATCCACTGCGTCAGGGCCTCGGTCATCTTGTCGTGGCGCTCCGGGACATTCGTCGTCATGGCGCTCCAAACCGACGGTTCGGGGGTTTTCGCGTTGCGATCGGCGGCCTTGACGAGCTTCTCGAGTTGCGGTTCCACGCCGCGGACGACCAGTTCCAACTCCTCCTGGCGAACCGGGCCTGGTTTTTCGCTGGTGTAATAGTGAGTTGCATCGGCCAGGAGGTGTGCGGCGCGGTTGATGGCCGCGGTACGCAGCGTCGCGTTGTTCGCCCGCTCGACGCGTTGCGTAAGCCAGACGAGGGCTTCGCCGTCGGCCGGCAGCGGCATCTTGCCCGCTTTTTCGTAGTCCGTCGACCGGGCGTCGAGAATGGCCATCAGCGCGGCCGAGGCCGCGTCCGTCCGGGCGGCGTCCGCGCCGGCAGCAAACAGTACGCGATAGAGGCGATCCAAGACCGGGTTGCTCCACTCGCCCGTCGCGGCTCTCTGGACGTCCGGGAGCAGGGCTGTCCAGTCCTGCGCATTGAGGGCCTGGCTGATTTTCAGCAGCCCCTCGGCGGCGACGAACCGCGGTCCGGGGCTCGGGTCTTTCAGGGCAGCCTGGAAACAGGGCAACGCCGATGGCCGAGCGTAGTCTCGCAGGGCCATCAGCACGGCGGACACGCCGAGCGGACGGGGCGGCCTGGAACTCTCCTCGCCCGGCTTGTACTGCCGGGTGAATCCGGCGGCGAGCATGTCACCCAGGCGATCCTTGAAAGCCTGAGCGGCGTCCGCCGCCGACCGCTGCTCCACCAGCTTGGCCGTGCTCGGTCTGCTCAGATTGCGGCCGCACGTGCCCCCGGCAACGGCAGCGCCTGCCACTGTCTCCACCAGTGAAATGTTGCGCTTCACGCGGCGGGTATGGTTC
>JAPKGY010000331.1 GCA_026647385.1 Phycisphaerae bacterium
GACGATCGCCGTGACCGGCGACGAATTGTTGTCGCCCTGCCAGCGGTTGCGGCCGGGCAGGATTCGCGACGCGAACTCCTACGCTCTGGCGGCGGCCGTACGGGCATTGGGTGTCGACAAGTACCGGGTGCTTCGCCTGAAGGATCGTCCGGCCGTGCTCCGCGGACGCCTGGCGGAGGCGGTCAACACATCCGACGTGTTGCTGACCGTCGGCGGCATGTCCGTTGGCGATCGCGACTACGTTCGGACCGTGGTGAGCGAACTCGGCGTTCGAGAGGAGTTCTGGCGAATGGCGGTCAAGCCGGGCAAACCGACGTTTTTCGGAATGTACGCCCGACCGGCCGACGGAGACGCGAAGGGTTCGCGCGCGCGACGTCGGCGCACGTGCCTGGTCTTCGGTCTGCCGGGCAACCCGGTGTCGGCGCTGGTGTGCTTCCATCAACTGGTGAAGCCGGCGCTGCTGAAAATGATGGGCCGCCCAATGCAGCGCCCCCTGACGCTGTCCGCCCGGTTGATCGGCGAGCGTCGCAAGGCGCCGGGGCGGTTGGAGTGGGTTCGCGGAGTTTTGTCCTCTGAGAACGGGCGGCTGAGGGTTCGGCCTGCCTCCGGGCAGGATTCGCATATGCTGGGCGGGTTGGCGAAGGCGAACTGCCTGATCCGGTTTCCGCGGGCTGCGGACCATCTGGCCGACGGCGAGGAAGTGCTTACGGAGCTCTTGTCATGGCGCGAATGATCGGACAGGCGGCGGCTGCCGGTGTCGTGGCTGCGCTCTCCATCAGCGAACGGAAGGGTACGCCCAAGACCAACGTGCCCGCGGCCTGGCTGGTACCGGACTGGGGTATCCAGGGCGATGCCCATGCGGGCAACTGGCATCGCCAGGTCAGCCTGCTGGCCGTCGAGAGCATCGAGAAAATGCGGATCAAAGGTCTGGATGTCGGGCCCGGCGCGTTCGCGGAGAACATCACCACCCAGTTCATCGATATTCCGCACCTGAGCATCGGTGACCGCGTGCGAATCGGCGAGACGGAGCTGGAGATCACGCAGATCGGCAAGGAGTGCCATTCGCGCTGTGCCATTTTTCAGGCGGCCGGCGATTGCGTGATGCCCAGGGAGGGGGTTTTCGCTCGCGTGCTGGTCGGCGGACCGATTCACGTGGGCGATCCGGTCCGGGTCATTCCCCAGGCCGATACGGCCGCTGCCGAGTCGCGGGAGGTCCACGAGGCGCAGGCCGGCAGCGCCGGAGAACGACCGTGACCACGCGGCCCGCGGCCAACCCGTCTCCGTCGCCCGAACCCGATCGGTCTCGCCTGCGGTTCGATCGCTGCGAGGCAGCCGGTGCGCTGGGCGACCTGGGCACGTTCATCCCGTTGCTTGTGGGCATGGTTCACCGTTGCGGACTGCAACTCGGCCCGGCCTTGTTCTTCGCCGGGCTGATGAACGTCGTGACGGGCTTTGCGTTCGGCATTCCGATGCCGGTCCAGCCGATGAAGGCGATTGCCACCGTCGCCATCGCCGAGGGGCTGACCGAAGCCCAGATCCTGGCTGCCGGCATTCTCACCGGCGCGGTCATCCTGCTGCTCGCCCTGACCGGTACGGTCGATCGAATTCAGCGGGCGATTCCGCGCAGCGTCGTTCGTGGCTTGCAGTTGGCCCTGGGCTTGAAGCTGATCGAACTCGGATTCCGCCAGGTGGCTGATACCCAAGTGTGGATCGGCTGGGACAGTATCGGCCTGGGCCTGGTCTGTGCGGCACTGGTGCTCCTGCTGTACTTCTCGACGCGCGTGCCCGGGGCCCTGGTGGTATTCGGCGCGGGACTCGTCGCCCTGGTGTGGGCGAATCCGTCCCTGCTGTCGGAGGTGCGTTTCGGCCTGTCATGGAAGTGGCCGGCGCTGGCCGACGCCCACGCCTGGACGACCGGCTTCTGGAGGGGCACGGTTCCGCAGGTGCCGTTGACCTTGCTTAACTCGGTGGTGGCTGTGTGCGCGCTGTCGGCCGACCTGTTTCCCAATCGACCGGCTCAGCCCAGGAGGGTGGCGGTGTCCGTCGCCCTGATGAACCTGGCGTGTTGTCCACTGGGAGCCATGCCCACCTGCCACGGTACAGGGGGGCTGGCGGGGCAGTATCGCTTCGGCGCGCGCACGGGCGGCAGCGTGGTCATTCTGGGTGCGGCCAAGATCCTCCTGGCCCTTTCGATCGGCGGATCTCTGCTGGCTTTGCTGCAGGCCTATCCTCATTCCGTGCTGGGAATCCTGTTGCTGTTCGGCGGCCTGGAACTGGCCATGGTGTGCCGGGATCAGATCAGCCGGGTGGACTTCTTCGTCATGGCTTTGACGGCTGGTGCGTGCATGGCGCTGAACGCGGCGGCCGGCTTCATGGTGGGGTGGGCGATGGCGATCGCCTTGATCTGGGGCGTGTTCCGAATCGAGCCGCCGCCGAACAACGGTCCGCCGACGATCACGGCCGACGGCTCAGACGCTCGTAATCCTCGGGGGTGTTGAGGTTCACGAGCATACGCTGGTCACCGGGGTCCGGGTCGATTGCGATCAGACGCGTCGATGCCAAGAGTTTCTGCAAACTCCCCTTGCCTTGCTTCAATTCGACCAGGGAAGCCGGCAGGAGCCGGGGATGATACAGCGCGCAGCAGGCATGCCACGAGCCCGGCCGATCCGCCCGACGATACGCGACGGCATCGCAATCGGGCGTGACGGCGGCGGCGAGACGTTCGAGCAGCGAGGGTTCCAATAAGGGCATATCGCAGGCCAACAGCAGACACCATCGCTGCCCGGCGTGTCGCAGCAGCGCACAGAGACCGGCCAACGGCCCGGCGCCGGGCTTCACGTCCGCCAGGATCGGCAGAACGGCAAGTGACTCGGGCAATGGTGGGCCTTGGCCGAGGATAACCACTTCCTCGATCCATCGCCCCGTTCGCGACGCAACTTCGGCCACGTGTTCGACCAGTGTTCGACCGTCGGCCAGCGGCAGCGCTGTCTTGGGCCGGCCCATGCGCGTGCTCCGCCCTCCGACCAGAATGCCCGCCACGCAACGGATGCTCTTCACCTCGTTCACTGCGAACGGCCTTTCCGGGGACCCGGTGTTCGCGTCAATCATGGCCGGCTGATCCGCTCGATCGTAACGTGTTGGCCTGGCCAAAGCTTTCCGGCTTCCACCACCCGGCAGAGGAACCCGCATCGCCCGACGACCGCGTGTTTCAGTTCCGGGTGGATCGCATCGAGAACAAAGCACGGCTTGCGGACCGAAGCGAGTTCGAGGACCGGTCCATTCTGAAAACGCAGCCGGTCGCCCGCCGCCAGGCGTTGGACGTGCAGATCCCGCACGGTGATGTTCTCGCCCATGATGCCGGGTGAGACGGCATAGCCCTCGGCGGCGACCTGCTCGATCAACTCGAGATCCTGAATCGAGACGGCCCGATCGGGACGGCGGTGCTTCTCGTGGGCCTGGCCGTCGCCGACAAGACCATGGATCGTCACCTCGGCGTGATCGACCGGCCGCTTGGGTACGCCGCCCGGCGAGACGCACACAGCCACAACCACACCCGTCGAGGTCGACTCGCTCGCATCGTGCGGTCGGTTCGTGTTCATCCGGTTCCTCGCAATCTCGGGCGATCAACCCCCGATGGAGATCATCTGCTTTCGCTGCGATCGGTGTCCCAGGTGCGGTTTCGCCATAACCGCCGCCTGAAGCATACGGTCCGCGGCGTCCTCGTCGAGTTCTTGGCCATCCCATGCCGCCGCCAGGCTCGATCCGCCGGTGTCGAAAAGGCACGAGAGAATCTCACCGCGCGCGGTGATGCGAAGCCGGCGGCAACGAGAGCAGAACGGGCGAGTCGAGGATGCGATCACGCCGATGCGACCGGACGGCCCGCCGCGCAGGCCGACGGCGGCGAAGTCCGTCGCCGGCTGACCCGGCGGGGCGGATACGGGCGTTAGCGCGAACGATTCGGACAGGCGGCCGAGGACCTCCGCCGCGGGGACCAGTTGGCTGCGGATCGTCTCGATCATCGGGCCGATCGGCATGACCTCCAGGAATCGTACCGTGCAGCCGCGTTCGAGGCCCCAACTCGCCAGATCGCCCAGCTCGTCATCGTTGACACCCCGCTGGACCACGACATTCAGTCGCACCGGATTCAACTCAGCTGCGATGGCGGCCTCGATGCCGCGCAGCGTCCGGGCCAGCTCGCCGCCGCGCGTCAGGCGGGCAAACCGGTCCGGACGCAGCGTATCCAGCGAGATGTTGATGCGGGTCAGGCCCGCTTGCCGCAACCGCGATGCACGAGCCGTCAGCGCCTGGCCGTTCGTCGTCAGCGTGATTTCGTCGAGCGGGCCCAATGACGACAGTGCCCCCACGATTTCCGTCACCTCCGGATGCAGCAGGGGTTCGCCGCCGGTCAGCCGGACGTGCCGGACGGCGTGACGGCTCGACAGCCAGCGGACCAGGGCGATCGCAAAGTCGGCGTCGATGCGACAGGATGTCGCGTCATGGCCGGCTGAACAGTATTGACAAGCCAGGTTACACCGTTCGGTCAGCGAGAGCCGCAGGTGATCGATGTGGCGTCCGCAGCCGTCCACCAGCGGCCTCGCCACGGCGACGGATGTCTGGGAGGGTATGTGAGACGCTCCAGGCGAAGGGGACAGTCCCCGTTTCACGGCAGGCTTCGGGCCCATCGGGCCGATAGCGTGCCCAAGCCCGGCCCTGGTCCCGGCGAAATGGGGACAGTCTCTGGGCTTCTGAGAATCGCGCCCATTGTCTGGTGCAGGCTCCCAGTCTGTATGAGAATCGCGCGCGTTTTGTGGTGCAGGCCTCCAGTCTGCACGGTGCAGCCACGCTGACTGCACGACAAAACCGCGCTTCTCACGCACCCTCTGGCGGAATTCGTCGCTCATTCGTCTTCGTCCGATTCCTCGTCGAGCACTTTCAGCGGCGACTGAGCCGGGGGCGCGCCGACGCGCGATCGCAACGCCTCAGCCGCGCCC
>JAPKGY010000332.1 GCA_026647385.1 Phycisphaerae bacterium
CGCGCCGGGATGCTCGGAGGTTGTTGACCCGCCGGGGGCCGAGCCTTCGGGAAGGATTGAACGCGATGCCTGTCATACGCCTGATCGACGCCGCCCGCACGGACGCCGCCGCCGAGCTGCGCGAAATCCGTCGTCCTTTGCTGCTGGATCGGCTGATCCTGGACGTGCCGGCCGAGGCCCGCATCGTGCAGGAGATCATCGCCGACGTCCGCCGGCGCGGGGACGTGGCCGTCTCGGAGATCACCGCCCGCGTCGACCAGGCCAACGTGCCGCCGGAAGCCGTCCGCGTGCCGGTTGACCGCATCGAGCAGGCCCGCGCCGAAGCGCCGCCGGAACTGATGTCCGCCGCCCGCAAAGCCATCGACGCCGTCCGCTCCTTTCAGGAACACCTGATGGATCAGGTCGACCGCCCGCTGAGAATGGACGGCAAGACCCTGTCAGTGCGCACCCGGGCCGTCCGCCGCGTCGGGGTGTGTGTGCCCGGCGGGTCGGCCCCGCTGCTGTCGTCCGCCATTCACGGTGCGGTACCCGCCCAGGTCGCCGGCGTGAAGGAGCTTGCCATCGTCGCGCCCCCGCGGCACCGGAACGACGTACATCCGGTCATCCTGGCGGTGGCCGGCGAACTTGGCATCCACGAGGTCTACCGCATGGGCGGCGCCCAGGCTATCGCCGCGCTGGCCATCGGTACCGAACGTGTGCCCCGCGTGGACAAGATCGTCGGGCCGGGCAACGTCTATGGCCAGCTTGCCAAGCGCTTCCTCTACGGCGTGATCGACATCGACATGTTCGCCGGGCCGAGCGAAGTGCTCATCATCGCCGATTCCTCCGCGAACGCCGCGTACGTGGCGGCCGACATGCTCGCCCAGGCCGAGCACGACCCCGGCTGTGCGATTCTGCTGACCGACCGTCAGGAACTGATCGACGCGGTCTTGAAGGAACTGGACCGGCAACTGGCAGCGATGCCCAGGCCGGACGGTGCCCGCCGCTGCCTGGAGCAATACGGGGCGATCGTCCGCGTCCGCGATATGGACGAAGCCGTTGTGTTGGCCGACGACATTGCCCCCGAGCACCTGGAAATCGCGACCGCCGAGGCCCGCGCCCTGGCCGACCGCATCGACTCCGCCGGGGCCATCTTCCTCGGACACTACACGCCGGAGTCCGCCGGCGATTACGTGGCTGGCCCGTCCCACGTCTTGCCCACCGGGGGCACCGCCCGGTTCTGGAGCGGCGTGTCGGCGCTCGGTTTCCTCCGCCGTACCAGCCTGATCGAGTACACCCCGGAAGGCCTGGCCCGCGACGCCGCCGCCATCGACACCCTGGCCACCGCCGAGTATCTTGACGCACACGCCCGGTCGGCCACGATCCGAACGTACAAGCCGACGACGTAGTCGGCTGCTCGAAATGGCCGGCCCGGGTTGCGGTGTATCAGAATGCCAAATGACGAATCGTGTGTATCGCCGTTCGCAGGAAACCTCGTGGCTTGTTTCGTGATTCGTCATTCTTTCGTCCCGCCAGGACGGATCTTCGATATTCGGGCTTCGTCATTCGGCCTTGGCGCGAGCGGCATAACCCGGCATGCGAGAGCGACCTGGTCATGAGTTATTTCCGCGAGCACATAGCAGCCATGGAGGGTTACGAGCCGGGCGAGCAGCCGACCGACCTTTCCGTCATCAAGCTGAACACCAACGAGAATCCCTATCCGCCGTCGCCGCGGGTCCTCGAAGCGATCGCAGCCGTGACGCCGGAGCAGCTTCGCCGATATCCCGACCCGATGGGCACGAGGTTTCGCGACGTGGCGGCCGAGGTCTTTAAGGTGGACCGCGAGCAGGTGCTCTGCGGCAACGGCATGGACGAGTTGCTGAACATGACCGTCCGGGCGTTCAGCGGGCCGGAGGCCGCCATGGCCTACCCGACGCCGACCTACACCTTGTACGCCGTCCTGGCCAACATCCAGGCGTCGATCGTCCGCGAGGTGCCGTTCCCCGATGACTTCTCGCTGCCGATGGACGGCCTGGTCGCCGCCCGAGGCCGGGTCACCTACCTGGCCAACCCGAACTCGCCCTCGGGAACCTACGTCCCCGTCGCACAGGTCGCCGAACTGGCGGACCGCCTCGACGGGGTTCTCTGCGTCGACGAGGCCTACGTCGACTTTGCTCGCGAAAACTGCATGGAACTGGCCAGGACGCGCCGCAACGTCCTGGTCATGCGCACCATGTCCAAGGGTTACTCGCTGGCCGGCATCCGCTTCGGTTTCGCCATCGGACATCCGGACCTGATCCGCGGGCTGCGCAAGCTCAAGGACAGCTACAACGTCGACGCGGTCGCCATCGCGGTGGCCGCCGCCGCCCTGGCCGACCGCGATTATCACGAGCAGACCCGCCAGGCGGTCATTTCCGAGCGCGAAAGGCTGGCCCGCGAGTTGCAGCGTCTGGGCTTGCCGTGCCTGCCCAGCCAATCGAACTTCCTGCTTGCCTGTGCCCGTAAACCCGACGCCCGCACCCTCTATGAATCGCTCAAGGGTCGGGGAATCCTCATCCGATATTTCAGCAGCCCCCGCGTCGACGACAAGGTGCGGATCACCGTCGGAACGCCGCAGCAGAACGATGCCCTCCTGGCCGCCCTGAAGGAGATCGTCTCGTGAGCAAGAAGACCGCCAGCAGCAAAGCGCGTGCTTCCCGGTCGGCCGGTCGGCGCGCCGTTGTCGAACGCAAGACCAAGGAAACGCAGATCACCCTCAGCCTCGACCTGGACGGCACGGGCAAGGTCTCCGTCGATACCGGCGTGGGGTTCTTCGATCACATGCTGAACCACATCGGTCGGCATGGTCTGTTCGATCTCGACCTCAAGGCTCGCGGCGACCTCCACGTCGACGACCACCACACCGTTGAGGACGTCGGCATCTGCTTCGGAGAAGCCATCGCCCAGGCCGTCGGCGACAAGAAGGGCATCCGGCGTTACGGCTTCTTCATCACCCCGATGGAGGAGTCGCTCGCCCAGGTCGCGATCGACCTGTCGGGCCGGGCCGCCGTCGTTTACCGCGCCAAATACCGCGGCTCGAAGATCGGCACCTTCGACGTCCAGCTCGTCGAGGAATTCCTCCGGGCCGTCGCTCGGAACGCCCGGATGAACCTGCACGTGTCCGTTCCCTACGGCACGAACAATCACCACATCGCCGAGGCCATCTTCAAGGCTTTCGGCAAGGCCCTGCGCATGGCCTGCGAAACCGATCCCCGCGAGGCCGCCGTCCCGTCCACCAAGGGCGTGCTCTGATTCCGATTCATTCTCGTGGGTGCGTCTCCTGTCAGAGCCCGGAGCGAAAGCGGCGGGTCATACGAATCCCATGTTTGACATGGAAATCGCATCACACCCGTCCTCTGCCCAAGGCGCGATCCATTTGACAAGGAGATGCGAGTGTGTTCGCATGAAGCCCTTACACAGGAGACGTCCCTATGAGCCGCTCCGCGGTATCCGTCGCCCACATCGTGATTCGATGGGCGGCCCGTCTGGCCGGTGTTTTCGTGATCGGACTTGTCCTTCTGATCGCCGTCGGCGAAACCGTCAGGAACGGCCACCTGCCGCCGGCAAAGCTACTGCTGCACCCGCTTTCGCTCGGCATGCTGGCCGCCATGGCCGGCATGGTCGTTGGTTGGTGGCGCGAAGGGCTCGGCGGGACGATCGTCGTCCTCGCCGGCATTGGGATGTATGCTTACCATCTGCTCGCATCGCACCGCTGGCTTGGCGGAGCGTTCCCGCTGTTCTTGGTACCCGGGATTCTTCTGCTTATCGGTTACTGGTTGAGCAGGCGCTCGAGCTGTCCGACAAGCGTGCTCCACCTCGGAGACTCGAAATGAAGACCAAGCGGTCGGGAAGAATCTCCCCTCATCCAAGGACATTCATGCGAATACAGGGAGCCTTTCCTCCATTCCGACCTCTGAATAACCGCACACACCGAAAAACGACGCTCGCTTCTGATCTGCAGTCTGAGGTTTCAAACCTGCAATCAGGTCAGTCTGGAGGCCTCCATTCTCAACGGTCCACTGGTCCCCTCACTGTTCGAACAGGGTCTTGAACCGCTCGATGAGTTTGGCCAATGCCGGATCGTTCTCCCGGGCGAAGTTGCCCCAGTAGAGGACGCTGTGATGGCGGGCGTCGTGGCGGATCCGGCTGAGCAATTTCTCGATTCGCTGGACGCATTCCTTCATCGGCTCCCCGCGTCCGCCCAGGCCGGTGTTGATCAGCACGATGTCGGACTCCGCCAGGGCGTGGTAGTCCGGTTGGAGCTGGATGCGCGAGGCGATCTCGGCCCCCAGCGGCGAGCCCAGAAACTGCCGGAGTTGGCTCTCGGCAATCTCCAGACGCTCGATTCGCCGCCGCTCGTTCGGACGGCCTGCGGGCACGGATCCCTTGCTGTGCGTGACGCCAAGCGAATCGTCGAGGTCCTGGGCGTCGAACAGGCCGAAGATCTCCGACGCGAAGGCGGCGGTGTCCTGCATGACCTGCTGGAGGGCGACGGCTGCGTCCGCCGGTTCGCGGAAGACCTCGTGGATGTTGGTCGGGCAGGCCATCACGAACACCCGGTAATCGAAGGGGAACGCATGGCGGACGGCTGGATCACCGTCGGCTTCGACGACCGCCAGACCGGCCGAATCCAGCGTCTGCACCGCTCGCAAGCCCTCGGGCAGCGTCTCGAAGATGCGATCCGCCGTGTAGGTCACCCGGTGGCGAGAGGCCCAATGCGGATCGAGGTTGGTCCCGGTCATCGGCTCGACGGCGTTGGTATACCCGTCGTGGGCTTCCTGGAGGCGGACCCAATGCGCCGGCCGACGCAGTACCTCGCGCGCGATCAGTCGGGCAACCGTACTCTTTCCCCCACCGCGAAGGAGAAGGGCGCCAAGGTAATCGGGCTGACCTCGGTGCGATTTAGTCTTTCGACGGAGTCTCGAAATCGACATGGGAAGCGGCTGTTGG
>JAPKGY010000333.1 GCA_026647385.1 Phycisphaerae bacterium
AAAATAAATCCTAATGCAAATACAACTATTCTTATTAAAACGAGAAAGGATCAGAAAGAATATAAGATTGATTTTTCTGATGTAAAATGATTAACACTTTAGAAAATAAACAGATCGGTCCGAAAAGGACATTGAGGTGCATGTCTTCGGTGGGAAGGTAGAAGATCAGGCTGCGGTGGTGACCGAGCGAGACGGCGTAGTGGAAGATGCGCAGGCGTTTGACGAACCGCTTGGCGGTCTTGAGGCCGTCCTTGACCTGAAATGCGAGCATGCCCGACATGTTCGCCATCTGCCGGCGGGCCAGGCGATATTGCGGATGCGAAGGCAGCCCGGGGTGGATCACCTTCCTCACCAGCGAATGCTGCTCGAGAAACCTCGCGACGCGCAACGCACCTTCGGCATGGGCCTGCATCCGGATCGGCAGCGTCGCGATACCGCGCATGATGAGCCACGCGTTGAACGGGCTGATCGACCCTCCCAGATGGATCGCGCTGTCCTGGCGCATCTCTCCCAGTCGCCGGGCTCGGCCGATCACCGCGCCGCCGAGCGCATCACCGTGCCCGCACAGATACTTGGTCAGTGAATGCAGCACGTAGTCCGCCCCGAGTTCGATAGGCCGGGTCGCGATCGGCGTTGCGAACGTGGAGTCGACGGCCAATTCCGCGCCGGCCTGGTGCGCGATCCGGGCAACCGCGCGAATGTCGATCAGCTTCAGGATCGGATTGGCGGGCGTCTCCGCATACACCAGCTTGGTCGTCGGTCGAAACGCCGCTTTCAGCTCGGCAAGGTCGGACAGATCGACCATCGACACCGACACGCCCAGGCCCGGCAGCGTATCGTGCACCAACTCCGCGACGCCGGCGTATGCCACGTCGCTCACGATCAGGTGGTCGCCGCCCTTGAGGCGATGGAACAGCAGCGCGCTGGTGGCCGCCATTCCGGTCGAAAACGCGATCGCGGCCTCGCCGCCTTCCAGGTTGGCCAGCTTCCGCTCGAGTTGGTCGATCGTCGGGTTGCCCCACCGCGTGTAGGCGTAAGGCGACTCGTCGCTCAGGCAGCGGGCCGAGAATTTCGCCGCAGCATCGTCGATGACAAATGTCGTCGACATGACCAGGTTCGGCGCCGATGCCCGCGTGACTGGGTCGGGGCCCTCTCCCGCGTGAATCGCTCGCGTCCGTATCCCGTCGGTCGATCGCACCCGCCCCATGCTCCGTCTCCCAGCGTGTGTAGGCCGGTATTACACCCCGGTATGCCCTTTTTTGCAACGCCGCAGCCGCTCCCCGGATGACAGAAAATCCTTGATACTTTGGGCGAGCCCATTTCAGAGCCCGGAGCAGCCTGGTCGCCTCGCCACGGCGAGCAGGACCTCAGCGACCAGGACGGATCTCCGAATACTCCGACTTGGGGCTCTGATGGCCCAGCGAAACGGTCACGGACCCCGATGACAGACCCTGGTGGCGGAGGTTGGATTAGCTCAGATACAAAGCCCTCACGGACGAGCACAGGGGCTCTCGCAGGTTGCGATTGCGATTGAGAACCGTCCACCGGTCCCTTTCCTGCCTTATGGCAAGAGCACAACGCCATGCTGCACCCAATGAACCGAGATCGCACTTGACGCGTCTACCGTCGGCGACGATCAACAGCGTCCCCGTCCACTTTCGCCTCGCCCAGCCGACCCGGCTCCAATCGTATCGCCGCGCCATCCGACGAGAACGATCCCAGATGATTATCTCGTCGCGGCCGACCGCAACGATATGGCGCGGGACCCGCCACAATACAATTGAGAGTACAACCACCGACCCACAGTTCCCTGCTGCAACCATCCAGCGATCCCAGAGGCCAACCCATATCCCGAATATGGCATTGAGCACCAGGAGTGCCCAGCAAAGCAGCAGTTCCCAACCATTCATCCCCCGCCATGCTCGCCCAAGCCCGAAGACGCGCCAGGTCTTGTCATACTCCTGCCCGCATTCGGGGCAGACGTGCTGCTCCGGCAAACCCTCCAGGGCGTACTCGCAGAACGGGCAGCGTTCGAGCAGGGGTCTCTGGCAAGGCAGGAACACGGCCATCCCTTCAAAGGGTGTGTGATAAGCCCTGAGAGAGGGGGACCGTCCCCGGGCTTCTCACACACCCGCTCAGGGACAACCTTCAACCATCCGCACCACGGACCCCTCCTGATCTGCGTTCATCGGTGTTCACGGGCGGTCCCGCTCAATCCGCGGGTACACAGCGGTTCTTCGCCCAGGCGCGGAGTTCCGCGACCTTCTCCGCCATCGTCACCGACAGCGGCGGCGAATCGCGTAAGGCTCGCGCGATCAGATCGGTGGTCAGGTCGGATTTGGCTGCGAACGCCTCGTGCAGAGCCGCCACGATTGCCTGCTCGATCTCGGCCCCGCTGAAGCCGTCCGAGAGTTCCACGAGCGTGCCCAGATCGACCTTGGCCGGCTCGCGTTCGCGTTTGCGCAGATGGATCTGGAAGATCTGCTTGCGGGTGGCCGCCGCCGGCAGATCCACGAAAAAGATCTCGTCGAACCGCCCCTTGCGCAACAACTCCGGCGGCAGGGCCTCGATGTCGTTGGCCGTCGCCACCAGAAAGACCGGCGCCGCGCGCTCCTGCATCCACGTGAGCAGCGCGCCGAACATCCGCTGCGACAACCCGCCGTCGATGTTCCGCGAGGCGGCCGACGCAAACGCCTTTTCGATCTCGTCAATCCACAGCACGATCGGGGCCATGGCCTCCGCCTGGCGAAACGCCTCGCGAAGCCGCCGCTCCGACTCGCCGACGTACCGGTCGTACAACGCCCCCACGTCCATCCGCAGCAAAGGCCGCTGCCAGGCGGTCGCGATCGCCTTGGCACACAAGCTCTTGCCCGCACCCTGCACGCCGAGCAGCAGCAAACCCCGCGGTGCGCTGAGCCCGAACGCAGCCCCCTCGTCGGTCACCGCCTGCTGGCGATGGGCCAGCCAGTGTTTCAGCCGCCTCAGCCCGCCGACCTCGTCCAGACTTACCGGCGTTTCCATGAACTCGAGCAGGCCCGTCCCCTGCAGCGCCCGCCGCTTGCCCGCCAGCACGGTATTCACGTCGTCCGCGTCGAACCGCCGATCCTCCGCGACGCACTCGACGATGATCCGCTCCGCCTGCCGCCGGGTCAGCCCGCGCAGGTTGCGCACGATCGTCTGGAGCTGGCTGCGGTTGATTTCCACGTCGATGGCCCGCTCGCGATTCCGCCTCCGCAGGGTATCGCGGATGATCCGCTCGAGTTCCTCCTCGTCCGGCAACGACAACTCGAACCGCGTCGCATGGCTGGCGATTGACTCGGGCATTTCGCCGCCGCCGTCGATCAGGATCAGATGTCCGCCGATCTGGCCGAACCACGCGATCACGTCGCGCAGCAGGCGCAGCGTCCTGGGGTCCCCCAGGTGCGGGACGAGATCGAGCATGACGCAGAGCGAGCCGCTCTGGAACTGCGAGAGGTGATACAGCGCCGCCGCCGGGTGCTCCGTGCTTCGGACCATCGGCGCATCCTCGATCAGCCCGTCGCGCACGCCCCCCACCACCGACCAAAGCCACATCCCCGAGCCGGTGGTGTTGCTCCCCATCTCGAACGCCACGTCGCGCACCACCTCCAGCGCGTACGACTCTTCCTGCGTCACGATGGAAACACACGGATACCCCGCCCGGAGCAGACGGCTGAGCCTGTCGCGGTCAGTCATGATGAAACAACCCTCGGGGTCTAACAGCGCATGGGAACGTCCCTGCATCTCGAACCGAGCTATCCGCCGACATTTTGCTCTTCGAGGGCGGCCTGTAACGTCTTCTTGACGCGCTTTGCCAGGCGAACCGCTGTTTTCGCTTCCTCGTCACTGACAGGTCGATCCTGACCAGGATAGCGTGCCTCGATCCCGAAGACCGTCAGTGCCTCCGCGCCGACCAACGCCCCCGCCCATGGGGCGCAATCGGCGCAAAGTTCCAGCAGCAACGAAATGTTGTCCGTGAATGGGAAATCGACTTCCTTGAGAACCAGATAGGCCTTCAGATACTTCTCCGCACACTGCTGAGCATGGTCGGCGACAAGGTGAAACGGGCAATTCGCTTTCATCCTCAGGGCATGCTGGGCCAGGCGAAGATCGTCCTCGGCATACTTCGCCCATTGCCGCGCTCGCCGGCGAACCTCTTCAAGCCGCCCGGTCATACAGCACCTTGCCGTCGATCCAGGCCGGGGGGGCCACCGATCCCGGAATCAACCGCTCACAATCGAATTCCTCGGGAGTCATCACCACAATGTCGCGAGCGAGGCGCAACCCGCGCAGGGCTCGATCCATTCGCAGAACCAACCGCCGACGAGGTCCCTCGACGCGACAGACCACGAGCAGATCCGCGTCGCTCCGATCGCCCGCCGTGCCGCGGGCCTGCGAGCCGAACAGGATAATCCGTTCGGGGTCGAACATTCCGGCAAGCCGCCGTGCGGCCTCCCCGAGGATCTGCGGATCGATCATGGGCCCACCTCACGCACGGACGGCATCGGTTTGGCACTACTCACACCATCCGCATCTATAGCATAATCCGAAAACCCCCGAAAGGCGATACCCCCCCCAGGAATTCCTCCGCCCGTCCGAAACCGTTCAAGCGGAAACGGCACCCTACGAGCGTGCGTGAGCCTGGGGCGCCCGTCAAAACGAAAGGGCGTAACTCGCGAGCCGCGAGCGAATCCGCGGGCAAAACGGGGACAGGCGCCGCCTCACAACGATGCGCCAGGGGGCAGGAATTGCCTGAAAACAAAGAACGTGCCGTTGGCGGAAATCCTGCACAGGCGGAGCCAGTCCCCGTTTTGCCCACCAACACCTACTCTGCGTGAGCGACCGGCGAGCTACGCCCAAAACAAAGAACCGCGCGGGTCGCCGCGGCGACGAGCACTGAAGCCCTTGAGGCACGACGCGGGCGCATGCCCGCACAAAGCCGCTCC
>JAPKGY010000334.1 GCA_026647385.1 Phycisphaerae bacterium
GTGCAGCGGACGTTGGCAGCCAGGGACGAATGGCACGCGCGGATGGGCGTCGTGTTCGCCCAGTACCTGAAGTTCTTCCTGCCGCTGATCATCGTCGTACCCGGCCTGATGGCTCCCCAGCTCTACCCGGATATCAAACCGGACTCGACCTTTCCGACGCTCGTGGAGGGCTTGCTGCCCCAGATCATGCCGGGCCTGGTCGGACTGGTGATGGCCGGCCTGATTGCCGCGGTGATGTCCCACCTCTCCGGGGCGGTCAACGCGTGTACGACCATCCTGACCGTGGATTTCTATCTGCCGTACATCAACCCCAAAGCCGGCGAGACCCGGGCGGTGCTCTTCGGAAAGATCATGGCCGCCCTCATCATGCTGATGGGCATCTTCTGGGCGACGATGCTGCTCGGGCATCCGGACAAGCCGATCTTCGTCTACCTGCTGCACGCCTACGGATACGTGACGCCGGGCATCGCCACCATGTTCCTGCTGGGAATCCTCTGCAAGCGGGCCACCCATGCCGGCGTGCTGACAGCCGCCCTCGCAGCGATCCCGCTCACGGTGGCGATGGAAATGCTGCCTGCCCGATTGGAGAAGCTGGACTTCGCCTGGGTGCCCACTTTACTGCCTTACCTCAAGCCGGCGTTCAACCAGACCGGGATCGTCTTCTGGCTCTGCATCCTGATCGGAATCCTGGTGAGCCTCGGCACGAAACCCAAGCCGGCCGAGGAACTCGTCGGCATGGTCTGGACGCCCGGCAGCATGCGGCTGCCGAAGGAAAGCCGGTATCAGCGGGGCATCTTGCAGGCCCCGGGCTTGTGGTGGGCAATCGTGACCGCGGTCGTGGTGTTCATGTACGTGCGGTACGCGTAGCGACGATCGTCACTTCGAGGCCGGCATCTTCAGGCCCAGCTTCTGCATGACCTGCTTGAGGTCGCTCCAGGCCTTGCCTTTGTCCGGCGGGTTTCGGAGCAGGTAGGCCGGGTGGTAGGTGGGCATGAGCGGGATCGGCGCGTCGGCTCCCGCCGGTCCTCCGATGTGGTAGTCGTGCCATTGGCCGCGGAGTCGGCCGATGCTCTCGGTGGTCCGCAGCAGGGTCTGGGCAGCCGGCCTGCCGAGGGCGACGATGACCTGGGGATGGATGATCCGAAGCTGCTCGTCCAGATATGGCCAACAGGCGGAGATCTCGTCCGGAGCGGGATCGCGGTTATTGGGCGGCCGGCACTTGAGAATGTTGCAGATGAACACCTCGTCGCGGGTCAGCCCCATCGCCTCGATCATTTTGGTGAGCAACTGGCCCGCCCGGCCGACGAATGCCAGGCCCTGAATATCTTCATCGTGCCCCGGCGCCTCGCCCACAAATACAATCCGGGCGCGCGGATTACCCTGTCCGAAGACGGTCTTGGTCCGGGTCTGACAGAGTTTGCACTTGGTGCAGCCCTTGACCTGTCCCTCGTCGAGCGCGCGGAGCGCTTCCTTTCGGGCGGCCAATTCCTCGGGAGCGAGGGGGGTCGGGGGAGCCAGGATAGACCCGACATCGATCGGGGCCGCCGCCGGCGGGACCCCGGATGCAGATCTGGCGGCGGGAGGGGCGGCGGGCCTTGACCTTCGGCCGACCGGTGCGGGAAGCCTGGGATTGAACGACAAGGGCGCCGTGCGGACCCCCAGGAGCAGGTCAATCTCGAGCGATCGGGCCAACGCCCCACGCAATTCGTCGTCCGGTCGAACCGCCATGATGCCTGTGTAATCGAGGCCGGCCGAAGCGTCAATCCGCCCCGTTTCGGGGGCAGGTCTCGACCCGAAAAGGGGACGGGTTTTCACCCGACGCGAAGGGATTCCATCGAGACCAAAGGACCGAACGGCCGGTCGGGCCGATTCTTCCGCAGACCAACTTTTTTCCAGACGGGGGGCTTCCCAGGCACGCTGCCCGTGTGCTATACTTCCGCAAGAGTAATCCGGACACCAACCCTTCTTGTCCGGATGAGTCGGCCTTCCCGGCCGGCTCGAGTGTGCGGGTCACTTCGATCTTCAGATGACAACCCGGGACCGAGCAGGCGGCAAAAGCCGTTTTGCCCTCGGATCGTTTGCAGGGAGGCCCTCCCGGGATGACTGAAGATTGTGAGTGAGGGAATGGCGGCAACGAGGGTTTTGGAAGTCTCGGACTTCGAAAGAAGAGGGCAAACATGGGCTTCGGAATGGGCATTCACTTCGCGGCCGGTACCCGAGTCAAAGTCAGCGCACCGATGGAAGTCCCCGAATGGTCCAAGTGGGACGAGGATCATGGCCGGGTGTCCACGCCGGTCAAAAAGCGTCTGCAGAGCGCGTTCTTCAAGGGCGACCAGAAGGTCAGCGCCGAGGTCCTCTATATCTCGAAGGAGGGGGAGCGCGAAAAACTGCGTCGCCAAGGCCGGATCAAGATTCGGGCTCGCGATGCCAGCGGAACCGCGGTGGTCTTCACGGCTGAGGCGACCTGCCTGACGCGGGCTCGCTGAGCAGCCGGTTCGGCCGGACCGACCTACAATGGTTTTGTGAACCCCGCTTCGCGGGGCGGGCGCCAGACCCGGGGTGGGTGCCCGTCCTCGCGAGGCGGTTTTTTTCAGGGAGTCGCCGGCCGAGGCGAAGGCCCCACCGGTTGTGAAGCCGGGCCTTTCGACTCAACGTCACTTCCGGACGCGATCAATTTGCGATAGTCCCGCAGCAGGAGGAGGTAATCGGTCAGGTCAGAACTGAGGGCCCGCGCCTCGTTCTCCAGTCTGATGGCCTCGTCCCGCCCCTCTGCCAGGACGCGTTCGGCCCGAACGTCGGCCTCAGCCAGGATCCGATCCGCCCGCCGACGAGCATCCGCGATCAGCCCGGCTTGCTGCTGCTCGATTTCGAGACGCCGCCGATCGATCTGCCTCTGTCGGTCGGCCTGCATCAGTCGAAGCAGGTCGCAAGTCATGCCCTCGGGGCGCCCGACCCGCTGCAACTGAACGTCGAGCAGGTCCAGGCCGAAGCGAGCAAAGGCTTCCGCCTGACAGCCGCGAGCAACCCTGGCGGCGATCGCCAGCAACGGCGGGTCGCCCGACGAATCGCGGTCGCCGGCTGGGTGAAGCCAATCCACCAATCGACGGGCGGCCCATTCACGGTCCAGCTCGCGCCAAACCAGGTCGGCCAGCTGGGACTCAGCCAATCTCACGTCACCGACGGATTGCAGGAATTGCTCCGCCCCCTCGCTCGATAAACGCCAACAGACGCAGGGCTGAAGCACGAGAGGCTCGTGATCGGCGGTCAGCCGCTCGCGTGGTTTCAGTTGCAGCAGCCGCACGCGCTGATCGAGATGACGGACGCTCTGCCATGGCCATTTGACGGAGAAGCCGGCGGGGACGACCCCCGGCCCGGACCCGCGACCGGCGCCCTGCACCACCGCCAGACACCCTTCCTCCACCACGAAGCAACTTCGCCAACCGATCGCGACGACAACACAGATGGCCGTTGCCGGTATCAGCCACCGGCGGCGGCGACGCGCGAAGCCGTCAGCCAGGACACGCGCGGCACTCATCGCGGCCCCCCTTCCCGCGTCGTGGGCGCCTTGCGGCCTGAACTCAGCATTTCCGAGAGGATTCGCCGCAGCTCCGGCAAACCGCCCGGCACCTCGCTGACGAGTTCAGCCAGCAGGCGGCGACGCGTGCCCTCCGGGTCGCGGGTGTAGGTGGTCGAGTAGCTCCTGGCCTGTTCGAGAAGCGCACGGGCAACGCGGACCCGCGCGGCCCGATCCTGCTCCGCGGAGTCCACCCTGGCCGACGCTCGCCGGCTCGCATCGGCGATGAGTCGGTCGGCCTCCGTCTGGGCACGAAAGCCCGCATCGAGTCCCTCGGTCATCTCCTCAGAGGCGTGGCGGTCCGGCAGCGCCCCCACGGGTGCGATTTCATCGAGCAACACCGCATCGATCGCCACACCGCACCCCATCGCGTCCAGTCGCTGCTGGACGAGCCTGGCGGCGCGGTCCGCGATCTCGGGTCGACCCGGCCCGAGGCAGTGATAGGCGGTTCGGGCCGCCACCAGCGCGCGGATCACGCCCTCAGCCGTCGACGCGACCAGGCCGTCCGGGTCAGCGGTGTTGAACAGGAAGGCGTTCGGATCGGCGATACCATACTGGACCCGCGCCCGTACGCACAGCAGTTGAGAAACGCTGCGGGCCTGCTCGGTCGGCGCGGAGGCCGTCGGCACAGGGCTGGGCCAGGTGTCTCCGGTCACCACGACCGCACCCGCGGGCTGTTGATCGCTTGCGCTAACCGATCCGATTTCCACCGTCCGCACCGCGCGTGGATGCAACCGGGTGGCCGTCTCGAAAGCCCACCAGGGCCGGACGTGAAGACCGGGCCCGAGCGTCGCGACCGATCGGCCGAACCGCTGCACGACCGCCAACTCCTCCGCCCGAACCGTCAACAGGGAGGCCCAGACCCCCGCAGCCGCCGACGCCAGGATCAGTACGACGATACCCAGACGGCGGCGGGTGATCGATCGCCCAACCGCGCCGGCCAAGCGCCGCCACGGAATCACGATGCGGGGACGAAGCCGCTCGCGAATGCGAACCGCCCCTGGCACGACGACGCCCGTCTCCCGTGAGACGGGCGGTGCGGCCGGCGATGACAGTTCTATTGAGAGGATCCCGATCAGGGACCGGCGAGCGCGGACCGGGGCCTGCCCCCGCCGGCAGGCGCCGACGAGCACGGGCAGCCAGCCTTTGGCTTCGTGTTCGGCCAGCAGCCCGCGAACGGTATCGGGAATGGGGATACCGGCGTCCTCGAGGAATTCGGCTGTCCCCACGAGTACGTCGAAGTCTTCAATTCTGCCATCGATGCCTTGGCGAGCAATGACATGCCAGCGATCCGAGCCCTGGGCGTGGCCGTCGCTGAGTTCGGTCAAGGGCAGGCCCCGCTCGGCGCCGAAGTTTTGGATCACCATGCCCAGGCGCAGCGA
>JAPKGY010000335.1 GCA_026647385.1 Phycisphaerae bacterium
TCGGTCGATGGTTTGGCGGCGGGACTCGAGTTTGCGCGACAGCATCCGGAGGCCGGCCATCCTGCGCGGGTGACGACGGCCCAGGAGATGACCGACGCGGTTGAGGAGGTCTACCGGGACGCCCGTACCCGGGTGATCGGCCGGTAAGGACAGATGAACCTCGCTTTTAAGCCTCCAACGCAACAGGCGGCGAGAATCGGCTCATCTGCGGACGAGACGGTTGCTTCCACATGGAACAGGTGGTCCGATCCAGCGCGGCCCGGCCCTTGCGGGCGTACCTCAATCCCATCGCGATGCTGCGCGGTTTGTGGAGCCACCGCGAACTGATCTGGCAGCTCGCCAAGCGGGACATCGAGGGGCGCTACCGGGCGGCCCGGCTCGGGTTGCTGTGGGCGATCCTGACCCCGCTCTGCCTGCTGGCGATCTACACGTTCGTCTTCGCGGTGGTATTCCAGTTCCGCTGGAGCGACGATCCGAACGTACACGAAACCCGCGGCGAGTTCGCGTTGACCCTGTTCTGCGGGATGCTGCTGTACACCCTCTTCGCCGAGGTTGTCAACCGCGCCCCGGTGATGATCATCTCCAACCCGAACTACGTGAAGAAGGTCGTGTTCCCGCTGGAGTCGTTCGTCGTTTCGGGCCTGCTCAGCGCGCTGATCAACATGATGATCGGATACGGGGTGTGGATGGCGGGCTGGCTGGCGATCGAGCGGTGCCTGCCCCCGTGGACGATCGTCTGGATGCCGGTGGTGATCCTGCCGGTGTGCCTGGTGACGGCCGGCATCTCGTGGGTGCTGGCGTCGATCGGCGTGTTCATCCGCGACGTGGGGCACGCGGTGGGCCTGGCGACCCAGGTTCTGTTTTTCGCGACGCCGATTTTCTACAGTCTGCAGCGCGTGCCTGAACGGTGGCGACGCGTGCTGGAGATCAATCCGCTCACCCACGCGGTCGAGGACATGCGGCGGGTCATGATGTGGGACGGGATCGGTGCGGCGCCGCAGCCGGAGTGGTCGTGGTGGATCGCCACGATGGCGGCCTCGACGATTGTTGCGTTATTGGGTTACGCGTTTTTCATGAAGAGCAAGCGAGCGTTCGCGGATGTCATCTGACGGCCCGACAAGCGAATGCGCCATCGCGGCGCACAACCTGGGCAAGTGCTACCAGGTCTACGACCGGCCTCAGGACCGCCTGAAGCAGGCGATCTGGCACGGCCGCCGCCGGTACTACCGCGAGTTCTGGGCGCTGCGAGACGTGTCCTTCGAGGTGCGGCGCGGCGACGCGGTGGGCGTTGTCGGGCGCAACGGGTCGGGCAAGAGCACGCTGCTGCAGATCATCGCGGGCACGCTCAACGCGACCGAGGGCGAGGTCGCGGTCAACGGGCGCGTCGTCGCCCTGCTCGAGCTGGGGAGCGGGTTCAATCTCGAGTTCACCGGGCGTGAGAACGTCTTCATGAACGGGGCGGTCCTGGGGATTCCCCGCAGCGAGATGCTCAGGCGCTTCGATCGGATCGCCTCGTTCGCGGACATCGGCGACTTCCTCGATCAACCGGTCAAGACGTATTCCAGCGGCATGCACGCCCGCCTGGCATTCGCGGTTGCCTTTTCGATCGATCCCGATATTCTGATCGTGGACGAAATCCTCGCCGTCGGGGACATCGGTTTTCAACAGAAATGCCTGGCCAGGCTCAGGCATTTGCGCGAGAACGGCATGACCATGCTCTTCGTGAGCCACGGGCCGGACGCCATCCGCAGCGTCTGCCAGAAGGGCCTGTTCCTCGACCAGGGGCGAGCGGTTTTCTTCGGCCCGGCCGAGCGGACCGTCGACCTGTACCTTGCCCACGTGCGCGAACACACAAACCGCGTCATGCTCCAGGAGCAGACGGACCTGGCCGGCCCCGTGGGCATTCACAAAGCGGCGGCAGGCCAGACCCGTTACGGCACGGGTCACGTGCAACTCGAAAGCATCGAGATCCTCGACGGCCGGGGCGAACGGCGGCGGGCTTTTCGGCTCGGCGAACCGATCGCGATTGAAATCACGCTCCACAGCCGGATCGAGGCGGAGAACCTTTCGGTGTCGTTCCTCGTGCGAGACCAGACCGGCATCGATCTGATGGGAACGACCACTTTCGACGAGCGGGTGACGCTCCCGCGCATCCGCCCATCGGGTCGGGTCAAGGTTCGGTTCGCGTTCGAAAACGCGTTGCGCACGGGCAACTTCGGCGTGAGCGCAGCCGTGACCCGCGTTTCGCAGCGGGACTATTCCGACGTGGTGCTGTTCGATCAGGTCGACGCGTGCGCGACCTTCATGGTGCTCGCCGATCCGGATCGACCCGTACATTACAAATTCCACCAGCCGGTCTCCATCGACTGGGAGGTGCTTTGCGATGGCTCCTGACCTGCCGACATCCAGCCCGCCGCCGACCGGTCCGGAGGATGCGTCGGTGCCGTCGAACTACCTCTACTGGCAGCAGCACGGCGATACGTGGACGAACGAGTACGAAACGCGCAAGCGCCGCCGGCCCCTGTACCATATCCAGGAGTACATGCTGGTCGAGTACATGATGCACCACGCGCCGGCCAAGGTGCTGGAGTTCGGCTGCGGCGTCGGGAGGCATCTGCGCAACCTCTCGCGCGTTGCGGGCCTCGACGTGTACGGACACGACCAGAGCGCGACCATGGTCGCGGGCTGCCGGAGCTGGGCGGACGAAGCGTGGGTCGCCCGGCACGTGACCGTCGGCGCGCCGACGGGCCCGCTGCCGTATCCCGACGGCGCGTTCGACATCGTCTACACCGCGGAGGTCCTGGTCCACGTGCGGCCGGAGGACCTCGAGAGTATCCTGCGCGAGCTGCTTCGCGTCTGCCGGGGGCATATCCTGCACCTGGAGACCAGCCCCGACTGCGCGATCAGTCCGACGAGTCACGACGGCTGCTGGAAGCACGACCTGGCGGTCGCCTATGCTCGGTTGGGCCGCGAGTGCCAGGTGCTGCCCCGGGGGTATGACGTACACACGCCCTATCGCGTGACGGTGGGCGAGCCCGCGCCCCGGTTCACGTGGCCGGAGCCGCTCATGGCCATGTGCCGATCGATGGAGCAGTGCCTCGAACAGGGCTTCTCCGAACTCCAGGAGCGACTTGACCGGTCGGAGGCGGCACGAGCGGACCTCGAGTCGGAGGTGGCCGAGATTCAGCGGACCTGCCGTGAACTGCGAAGCCGAATCGCGACATTCGAGGAATTCATTCACCGGGTCCAGTATCTTCTTCGGCCCGGTACCGGAGCGTAATGAATGGGTACGAGCAACTGGCAGAACATCCCGTATTGCGTCGAGATTCTGATGAAGATCGCGCCGAAAAGCGTGCTCGACGTGGGCGTGGGTTTCGGCCGATGGGGAATGATCGTCCGCGAGTTCTGCGACGTGTGGTTTCAACGCGTCTTTCGGGACCAGTGGGCCGTCCGGCTCGAAGGCATCGAAGCCTTCCCCAAGAGCATTACCGACTACCACCGCGCATTCTACAACCAGATCCATCTGGGCGACGCGGCTGATCTGGTGGGCAGGCTGCCCGGCCCGTGGGACGTAACGATCTACGGGGACGTCCTCGAGCACTTCACGAAAGAGACCGCGACTCGGCTGATCGAGACGAGTCTGGCGAACTCGGCCTACGTCCTGCTCAATATTCCCCTGGGTGAGGAGCACCCGCAGGAGGACGCCTACGGCAACGAGTACGAACGGCATCGCTCGAGCTGGGAGGCTGAGGAGTTCTCGGCTTACCCGCTGGTCCGCAAGGCGTTTTTTCACGATTACTGCGGCCGGCGATTCGGAACTTTCTGCTTCTCGCGGAACGATCCCCAAGACGTGGGGAAGGCGCTGTTCTCTCGCTCGGGCTCGGCCGGGGACGACGCGGCCGGCTCCGCGGACCCGGCCTTCGACGATCTCCTCGACCGCCTGAGCGATTTGCGGAGCGAGGTGGACTACATCAAGCGAAGCCCCGCGTTCCGCACGATGCTGCGCGTGCGGTCCAGCGGCGCCTGGAACGCCCTGCGCTGGCTTCGCAACCGCAACCGCGCGGTAGTCACCGTCGAGGCGCTGGGCTCGCACGGGCCGGCCTCGCAGGGATCGGAGGTCTGGCTGTTGGGCGCCCACCCCAACACGACCGAGTCCGCCGTTCCGTGGGAGTTCATCGAACGCGATCGCAACTGGTCGGTGCAGTCGCAGAGCAACTGCCCGCACGGGCGGTGCCTGGTGGGTTCCACGGGTCGTATTCGCGTGCCGGTGGACAAGGACCCGAAACTGCGATTCATCCAGCGTGACATTACAAAACTCAAAGAGATCGATGAAGCAAAAACAGAATTTGTTTCTTTAGCGTCTCATCAACTTAGAACTCCTTTATCCTCAGTAAACTGGATAACAGAAATGCTGTTATCAAAAGACATTGGCGAGTTAAATGAAAAACAAAACAAATTCGTAGAGCTTATTCATGACAGCAACCAAAGAATGATAGCTTTAGTGGAAGATTTACTTAACGTTTCAAGGATAGAACTTGGCAAATTTTTGCCAGAACCTGAAAAAATTAATTTAGTAGAAATAGTTGAGAGCGTGATTGATGAACTTAGACCAAAGTTAAAATCACGAAAAGTCTCAATCCATAAACACATAAGTTCAGACGTGGGAACTTTATATTTGGATTCACATCATACTCGAATGGCAATACAGAACCTGCTTGATAACTCAGCTAAGTATGCCTTTGAAGGCGGAGAGATAACGGTTACCATCAAAAAAATTAACAAAGGCACCTCAGTAGACGACCACAGTTTACATGAGAATGGAGTTTTGTTGTCAATCTCTGATACAGGTTATGGCATTCCTGTAGACCAACAAGATAAGATTTTCCAGAAGTTATTCCGCGCCCAGAATGTCATTGAACATGAAACTGAAGGAACAGGCTTGGGGCT
>JAPKGY010000336.1 GCA_026647385.1 Phycisphaerae bacterium
GTCCTGCCGCGAATCGGGAAAGACGCGCGTGACGAACGGGCCGAAGATAATCTTCTCCTCCGGCACGCCGAGGACACGCGGCAACGTTTATCCAGACGCTGCGGATCAGCATTCTGATCATGCTGGCCAAGGCGGTCCTGGAGATTCAGTTCCACGTCCGCAAATCCACAGCGTCATTCATCAACACGTCAGCCTATGCATGGTTGATCGCGCTGTGCGGAACGATCGCACCCCTGCTGTTGCGTCCGACGGATGACCTGCCCGACTTCTCCGTCGCGACCGTACTCATGCTCATCGGCCTGGCCATGCAGGTCTACATCATCCTGAGGCACGAACGAAGGCCGGAAGAAGCGTTTGCAGGACCGCGCATGCGGCGGGAAGGCCTGTACCGCTTCGTGCGCCATCCGCTCTATCTGGCGTTCCTGTTCAGCCAGTACGGCTACGTGCTGAATCACACAAGCCCCTATAACGTGTGCGTCCTCGCCGCCGTGACCGTTTTCCAGGTGCTCCGCGTCAACGAGGAGGAGCGCCTGCTGCTCGACCGGGACCCGTTCCGCGGGAGCGATCCGGAGGCACGATGGCGTATCATTCCCTGGGTATTCTGATCAACCGAAGCGGACACCTCGGAGGCTGAAAACTCGGGCTGATCCCGAACCGCGCGAGGCCACCGCAGGCCCGTACGGTCCGCGGCAACGGACGGCGCGGCCCCGTGCCGGGCGGTTTCATTTCCCTCGCCCCCTCGAGCTCGGCACCGCTTCGCGGGCCAGCGGGCTCGACGCACGGCTTGTATTTCGAATCCAGGTCCGCCTATAATACCGCAAAGGGCTGCGGAGACTGTCTTTCGCCTGCTGCAAGTCGAGGGGTGGAAAATGCGCGGATTACCTGTTCTTGTCCTGCCCTGCCTCCTGGCATTCGGGTCATCTCAGCCGGTCCTGGCGGCCACCTGGTGCTCGACCCATCATCCGAACGCCGTGGCCTGCGAGGACTTCGACAGCTACATCGACGGGCAGGGCTTCTCCAAGGAATGGCCGCTGACCGGCCAGTGTGCCAGCACCCTGAGCCTCGACGGCGGGTTCACATCATCACCACCTTATGCTGGCAAAATGAATTGCCAGGAGAACGGCGTGCTGGGTTATTCGAGCAACGGGATCACGGACTCCGTCAGAGGCCACTTCGGCTCGGGCTGCACCTCGGGCGCGGTGGTCGGGACGGACCTGAACCCCCTGGTCCTGGAATTGGTGATGAACGCCCAGTCTCCCGTCAACCGAGCCCCCTACGATAACTCGTTTTTCACGCTCGGCTCCGGCAACGCGCACGCCCCGACCGATTGGGCCTGGAGTCCGTTCTGCGGCTGCTCATCGTCGGACCCGCGGTACCCGATCATCTGCCAGCAGGAATCCCCAGCCGCGGATTGCCCCCCGATCGCGACCGCGCCGGCCGTCCCGGTCATCGCCGCCGGCTTCCTGGCCTACCTGGACAACGACCCCTGCCACTGCGGCGGCTCGTGGCATTCGCCGATCAACGAACACCTCTCGTTCTTCGACGGCCGAAAGTGGTACCGGCTCAGACAGGGCCTCTTTCCAGGCAGCGGCGACTTCAGGCTGCGACATGAGGAGAATCGCATCAAGATCACTATCAAAGCCTCCAAGCTCAAGGTCGAGCTGACCTGCCCCTACACCGGCGAATACAGTTGGTGCGAGATCCCGGGTGGCTACGCCGGCCCCTTCAACACGATGTCCACAGGCTTCCATGTCTCCTGCCAGCTTAAGACGGGAGCATGGGAATGCCGCGGCAGTCCGACGTGCAATGACGCCAAGGGAGTGCCCTACGGCGGGGTCCCTCGCTACGACAACATTGTCCTGCATGGCGGCGTCTGCTACTCCGCCCCCGGTGCCTGCTGCTTCGCGGACACAAGCTGCACGGACGGGCTCTACGGCGCCGATTGCCAGGCGATCGGCGGCACGTTCAACGGCGACGGAACGACCTGCGCCACGAAAGCCTGCTGCCCGGCGTTGAAAGCCGACCACGATCTGGACAACGACGTCGATCTGGAGGACTTCGGCTGGTTCCAGTCGTGCCTTGCCGGCCAGAGCATCCCCCCGCCGAACGTGCCCTGCCAATGCGCCGACTTCGATCAGGAAGGCGACGTGGACGCCGCCGATCTGGCGACATTCCTCGGGTGCATGCTCGGCCCCGAAGTGCCCGCCAACCCGAGTTGCATCGATTGACGCCGGTGCCCGGCGCCGCGAGCGGGAAAATACCTCGAATCGCGGGGCCCACCGGTCCGTTCATCCAAACGGCCCGTCAGGGTTCGTAAACAATTGCTACTGTTTGTTGCTTCGGTCCGATCATGAGGGTATGGCCAAGCTGGCGACCCGAAGCGACCCGGAATCGCCGCTGTTGTGGACCTGCTGGGGCACCCGGCGCTTGAAAAGTGAACTGGCCATCCAACGACACCCCGCCAGTCACACCACGGTGGTGGACCTCTTGGGGGAACAGGGCTACAGCCTGCAAGGCCATTGGAAAACCATGGAGGGAACGCGTGAGGCTGGGAAACGTCCTCAGAATGATCCCTTCCGTTCTGAATTGAAGACTGTGTCGGGCTCGAAGCCGGGCCTTGGCACGCGTCGGGCGATCGAGCCGATGTTGGCCGGATCGGCCAGTGGCCGGGTGAATCAGTACGATTGGAGTGGGAACCTCATCGCTGGGCCCTGGTGCCGGTGCGCGCTCGGCGGTCCTGGGAGCTCGTGAACAGGCTGTACGGAGAAGGGCGTGCGAAAGAGGCCCGGGGGTTGCCCGAAGACCTCTCACGCACGCCCTTGGGTCTGGCCGCATCCCCTTGCGGCGTTGTTCGCCGCCGGGGTCGCGTCGCTTAGTTGTACACGGTCACGATCTGGGAGACGCCGACGTTGCCGGCTGTGTCCATCCCTTTGCACTGCAGAGTGTGCATCCCCCGGCTCAACTTGCTGAAGTTCACGTAGTTCGTGAACGGGGCAGCGGTCGAACTCGAGACCCACACACCGTCGAGGTACAACTGGACCTCGACGACTCCCACGTTGTCCGAAACGTTCACGGTTATCGCCGTATTGCCTTTCGGGTTGCTGCCGTCCAGGGGCGACGTAATCGTGACCGTCGGCGGCGTGGTGTCCGCCTGGAAGTTGTTTACCGTTACCGTCACCTGGGCGACGCGGCTGTTGCCCGCGGCGTCCCAGGCCACCGCCTCCAGCAGATGCGTGCCGTTGGCCACGAGGGTCGTGTTCCACGAACAGGCGTACGGCGCGGCCGTGTCGGTGGACAGCAAGCTCCCGTCCACGTAGAACTCGACCGCTGCCACCCCGACGTTGTCGCTGGCGCCGGCCTGGATCGTGGTGGTGCCACTCACCGTCGCCCCATTGGCCGGCGTGGTGATGCTTACCGTCGGCGGAGTGGTATCCGCCACGCTATTGTTCACCGTGACGGTTATCTCGACCGCGGTTCTGTTGGCCGACGTATCCGAGGCCAGGGCCTTCAGAACATGGGTCCCGTTCGCAATTGTGGTGGTGTCCCACACGACGCTGTAGGGTGCGGCCGTGTCCGCGGCCAGAAGCACGTTATCCACGTAGAAGCCGACGGAGGCGACCGCCACATCATCGCTCGCGCTGGCCTGGATGGTGATCGTGCCGCTCACCGTCGCCCCATTGGCCGGGCTGGTGATGCTCACCGTCGGCGGGGTCGTGTCGGGCACCGAGTTGCTCACGGTCACGGTCACCTGGGCGGTGGAACTGTTGCCCGCGGCGTCCGAAGCGACGGCCTTGAGTACGTGTGTCCCGTTGGCCACGGCGGTCGAATCCCAATAGAGGCCGTAGGGCGAGGTCGTGTCCGAGTAGAGCAGAGTGGTGTCGACATAGAAGGCGACCGTCGTGACGCCGACGTTATCGCTCGCGCTGGCCTGGATGGTGATCGTGCCGCTCACCGTCGCCCCATTGGCCGGGCTGGTGATGCTCACCGCCGGCGGGGTGGTGTCCGAGCCGCCGATGCCGTTGTTCGTCGTGACGGTCACCTGAGCGGTCGTGGTGTTGCCCGCCGCATCCTCGGCTACGGCCCTTACCAGGTGGGCCCCGTCGTTGACCGTGGTTGTATTCCACAGGCAGGCGTACGCTGCGACCGTGTCCCGGTACACCAGTTTGGAATCCACGTAGAAGCTCACCGCGACCACGCCCACATTGTCAGCGGCGGTGGCTTTGACGTAGATCGTGCCGCTGACCGTCGCTCCGTCAGCCGGTGTGTCGAGGGTCACCGTCGGAGGCGTGGTGTCCCCGGCGTTGTTGTTGACGGTCACGCTGATCTGGGCGGCGGTGTCGTTGCCGGCCGCGTCCGAGGCCACGGCCTTCAAAACGTACGAGCCGTTGGCCACGGTGGTGCTGTCCCAGGAGCAGGCATAAGGTGCAGCCGTGTCGGTGTAGAGCAGAGTCGAGCCCGCGTAGAACGCCACCGAAGCCACGCCGACGTTATCGCTGGCGTTGGCCTGGATGGTCACCGTGCCGCTGACCGTCGCCCCGTTGGCGGGTGCGGCGATGCTCACCGTCGGCGGGGTCGTATCGGGCACCGGATTGCTGACGGTCACGGTGATTTGGGCGGTCGTGCTGTTGCCGGCCGCGTCCGAGGCCACAGCCTTCAAAACGTATGAGCCGTTGGCCACGGTGGTGCTGTCCCACGAGCAGGCATAAGGTGCAGCCGTGTCGGTGTAGAGCAGGGTCGAGCCCGCGTAGAACACCACCGAAGTCACGCCCACGTTATCGCTGGCGTTGGCCTGGATGGTCACCGTGCCGCTGACCGTCGCCCCGTTGGCGGGACTGGTGATGCTCACCGTCGGCGGGGTCGTATCGGGGACCGGATTGCTGACGGTCACGGTGATTTGTGCGGTCGTGCTGTTGCCGGCCGCGTCCGAGGCGGTCGCCTTGAGCACGT
>JAPKGY010000337.1 GCA_026647385.1 Phycisphaerae bacterium
CCATGCGCCCCCTTGTGCAGGTAATCGGAGGCGAACGCAAACCGCTGAAAAACCGTTACCGAGCAGACCGCGGCCCGCCGACCCGGGCCCGGAGGGAGTCTAGGGGGCCGAGGTCTGGCCGGGCCAATGAGGGACCTGTCAGCGCCTCGCTCCAGCGATGACCGGGACCGGCCAATCTCGGGGGGCTGCCGAAGGGGCGAGCGGACCCGATTCAGCCCTTTTTCCTGGCCATCCTTCTGGCGCGCTTGCCCGAAAGAAGGCCCCTGGGCTGGGAGCGAATCGGGGATCCTCGTTGACACGGCGGTCCGCAAACTGCTAACATTCTGCTGTCAGGTGCAGAGTCGTACAGGCATTCGCCGATCCAGTCCCAGATCCCAATCGGCTGCCCATTCTCGCGGGCGGAAGTAGGGGGCATTTGCGAAGGAGAGAAGCGATGTGTCGCGGGTCGCGGCTGGTCCCCGGCGTGGTTATCGTGTGCCTGCTTTTCCCGGGAGAGGTCGAGCGGGCGTGGGCTGAGAACCCCCATACGCGATCCTTTGTACCCCCACTGAACGAACCGGAGGACACCTCGGAGCTGCTGGTGTTTCTGAGGCCGGGCGGGGACGTGCAGCGGTTCGCGGGGGAGCACGGGCTGATCGTCCAGCGCGGGTTGCGAAGTGACCCCGACGCGTACGTGCTGGCGGCCCCATCCGTCAACGCAGCCCGGGCACTCGCTCGGAAAGTGAGAGCGGATGGCGGCTTGCGGGGCGTATATGTGAACCGGCGGGTCGCCCACACCAAGTTCGCCTTCGTCCCGAACGATCCCTATTTCCACCGGAACACGCCGGTGGCGGGTTTCCCGGGCCAATGGCACCTGATCAACGAACATACGCCCGGCCTGGATGCGGGCGTGCAGGGTGCCTGGAGTCGGGACATTACGGGTGAGGGTGTGGTGATCGGCATCGTCGATGACGGTCTCCAGACCGGGCATCCCGACTTGGCGGCGAACTACGGGTCGGCGGACAGTTGGGATTTCGGCCAGAACGACGGTAATCCGAATCCGGTGTACGAGGAGGACGTGCACGGCATATCCACCTCCGGGGTGGCGGGTGCTCGGGGAGGCAACGGCGTGGGGGTAACCGGCGCTGCTCCGTTGGCGAGGCTGGCGGGTTTGCGGCTCGACTTTTTCGCCGGTACTGAAGACATGTTCGTTGATGCCACGCTGTACCACAGCAGCGGGGCGAACACGAGCATCAAGGTGAAGAACCACAGCTACGGGGCCATCTATCCCTGGACGCTGACGGCTCCGGAAGAGGCGGCCCTGAAGACCTCCGCGGCGGCGGGGACGATCCACTGCTTCGCCGCGGGCAATTCCTGGTCGGATGCGAACCAGTGGGATCTGCAGAACAGTCCGGGCTGCATCTGCGTGGCGGCCCTGGGCAGCGACGGCAGATTCGCCGATTACAGCAACTACGGCGCGTGCGTGTTCGTGACCTGCCCGTCCAGCTCGGACAGCGGTTTCGGGATCACGACGACCGACCGGATGGGAGAAAGCTTCGGGTACAACGGTGCCGGCGATCCCTTTCCCGACGGGAACTTCACCAGCGATTTCGGCGGCACCTCCTCGGCTTCGCCGCTGGCGGCCGGCGTCATGGCGCTGGGCAAGCAGGTTCAGCCGAAGCTCGACGTTCGGTTTGCCAAGCATCTTCTGGCCAGGACGTGCGACGTGGTCGACTCGGGCGACTCGACGGGTCGCAGCGCCGGCGGGTGGCAGACCAACGCAGCCGGGTTTCACTTCAACCAGAACTACGGCTTCGGCCTGATCAACGCCGAGGCTTTCACCGCCCAGACCGTTCAGTACACCGGCGTAAGTGCGGAGACCACGGTGGACACCGGTCTCGTGACGGTCAACGCGGTGGTTCCGGACAATGATCCGGGCGGTATCTCGCGAACGTACGCGGTTGGCTCGACGACGCCGGTGGAGGCGATCGAGGTCTACCTGCGGATCACGATCAGCGGTGAAAGCACAGAGCTGGACGCGTGGCTCACGTCGCCGAGCGGGACGCGGAGCCGCCTGCTGCCCCGCGAGTGGCCGGGGTACTTCAACACCATTGACTGGTGGTTCACCAGCAATCAGTTCTGGGGCGAGAATCCGGCGGGAACCTGGACGCTGACGATCACGGACCATGCGGGCTCGGCCATCGCGACCTGGGGCCGGTTCCGCGTGGTGACCCACATGGGCACGCTGGTCACCTCCGGGCCGCCGTTCATTAACGGCCAGCCGTCGGATCTGGAGGTCGCGGAGGGCGGATCGGCCGCGTTCGCGGTCCAGGCGATCGGCACGCAGCCGTTGTTCCACCAGTGGCAGAAGAACGGTATCAATCTGGCGGACGGCGGCAACATCTCCGGTGCGACCGCAGCCGCGCTGCAGATCTCGAATTGCCAGGTGGGCGATGCGGGGAGCTATCGCTGCGTGGTGTCCAACGCGCAAGGAAACGCGACATCGAACGAGGCCGACTTGTCGGTGGTCGTCGCCCATATCGTCGAGAGCCGCAGCGGGGGTCAGAACCACGATCGGTATTCCGAGGTCGGCTCGCTGTCGAACACGGCGGCCAAGAGTGCCGCCGTCGGAGCGACGGCCGGCATCGGCGGCCGCTGGGGCTACATGGACCGGCCCACCTATGGGATCGGCGAGGCTGCCTACAGCTTCACGCCCACGACCGCCGGGCTGTATGACGTTTCGGTCACCTGGCCGGCGTCCACGACGGCGGGCGCGCACGTCGAGCATCTCGTGGCCCATGCCGGGGGCACGTCGAGCGTCCTGCTGGATCAGAACGCCCATTCCAATCCTTCGGGAGCCGACAACTGGAACTCCCTTGGCCAATACGTCCTGGCTGCCGGGGGGGCGTACACTGTCGTGCAGACGAACGAGACCTACTGGGAGTCGGGGACGATCTTCCAGGCCGACGCGGTCCGGTGGAGACTGGTCAGCGGTTGTGAGCACCCGCCGACGATCGTATCCGTCAATCCGAGCGCCGGGCAGAACGATCAGACGGTCGATGACGCGGTGATGGCGGGTTCGAGTTTCGCGGTCGGCCAAACGAGCGTGAAGCTGGTGAAGGCCGGGGAGACCGACATCGTCGCGACCGATGTGAACGTGGTCGGCGGGAGCAGCCTCACGTGTGATTTCGACTTGCAGGGGGCGGCCGTCGGCGTCTGGGACGTGGTCGTGAGCGTCGCAAGCTGCCCGCCCGCGGTGTTGGCCGGCGGCTTCAGCGTGATGCCTTCCGTGTGTCCGAACCCTCCGACGGTCACGTCGATCAGCCCGGACATCGGCCTGAACAACCAAACGACCGTCGGCGTGACCGTGCAGGGTTCGCACTTCGCGGCTGGGCAAACCGGGGTGAAGCTGGCCAAGGCGGGCCTGCCGGACATCATGGCCACCAACGTGGTTGTCGCGCCGGGCGGCGGCAGTCTCACGTGCAATCTCGGTCTGTGGGGGGCGGTGACCGGGCCTTGGAACCTGGTTGTGACGGTGTCGGGTTGTCCGCCGGTTGTGTGGGTCGACGGTTTTACGATCTCGGCCAGCGGCGCCTCGATGCCGCTGGCCTATGTGGAGCGATGGGACGGCTACGCAACGGGTACGTCGGACCCGAACTATGTGGCCACCTGGCCGGACCTCGCCGGCAGCGCCCGGCACTCGATCTTCACCTCAAGGTCCTGGTCGGTGCCGAATTCGCTGCTGGTGAACACGCTTCCCGGCGGCCCGTTCGGGATCACCAACGATCTGTCGGCTGAGCTGCGGGCAACCGTGCCGGGCGCCGTCGAGGTCGTTGGGTCCGACGCCAACCCCCTGGATGCCGTTTTCCACGTCCACATGAACAGTACCGGCGCGAACCTCAAGTATGGCGACGTTTTTATCGAACTATCCAAGGGCGACGTACACGCCCCCAGTGGCAGCAGCCCGAACGTGTTGCCGGTATTGGCCTTCGGCGTGACCTACGCGATCAACGGGGCCATCAAGTGTCCGTACTTCTTCGACGGCCGGAACTGGGTCCAGATCAGCGGAGGCACCTCGGTCGTGGGGTGGAATTACTTCAAGATGACCGTCAAGAGCAACACGTGCCTGTTGAGCGAGTACAAGGTCGGCACGTATGTGGGCACCCAGGCTCGCCAGTACACCGGCGGTTTCGATCGCGTTTCGCTGCGCACGGTGAATAATCAGGGGGACTATCGCGCGTTGGACGACGTGTACCTGAACGGCGGCGTGGTGGCGTCGCCGGCCGCCCCGACCATCAGCCAACATCCGCAAGATCGCGTTGTCTGCCAGGGGCAGGCCACGACGTTCGGGGTGTCCGCGGCGGCTTTGGGAGCGGTGGCGTACCGATGGCAGCGGAACGGCGTCAGCCTCGCCAATGGTGGGCATTATTCGGGCGTGGGCACGCCGACGCTGACCGTGTCCGACGTGGACGGCGGCGATGCCGGCGATTACCGCTGCATCGTCAGCAACGTTGGCGGGAGTGCGTACTCGAATCCAGCCGCCCTGACGGTCGCCGGGGGTGCTCCGGTGGACTTCGACGATGACTGCGACGTTGATGCGGCGGATCTCGACAGCTTCGCGGCCTGCGAGTCCGGGCCGGCCATCCCGCACGCCGGCGGCGAGTCCTGTCAGCGCGCCGACGTCGACGTCGACGGCGACGTCGACCAGGACGACTTCGGCGTTTGCCAGCGGTGCTATAGCGGCGAGAACAACCCGGCCGATCCGAACTGTGCCGGCTGACGATGGCGGACCGGCCCGCCGGTGACCGGGTGATCCGAGCGAAAGAACGGGAGATTCAGTTGTATGGTGGCAAATCGGGAAGAACAATATCGTCGCCGGGTCCGGTGCCTGGCGGTTTTTGCGGTCCTCGGTCTGGCTTGTTCCGGGGGCTCCCGTCGTCGTTTCGCGCGAGCACCT
>JAPKGY010000338.1 GCA_026647385.1 Phycisphaerae bacterium
AAACATGCGCGTGCAACACATGGGATTTCCGGTCTCCAACGGGCCAACCCGCGCAACGCTGGCCGAGGTCGTCGTGTCATCATTTGAGCCTTCCCACCCCGCGGCCCCAGGTCAAAATGGCTTCTGCCCCCTGTCCACAATCTGACCCTTGTCCACACTCCCCTGTCTGGACTCTGCCCCCTGTCCACACCACTCGAACGATGATGGAACCGGTTGGGATGCGGCCCGGGGCACGGGCTTGCCAGCCCGTGAACCTTGGCTTTGTGGTTAAGGCTGGAAGCCTGGCACACATGGGCAGGATTCCCATGCCATTACGCGGCCACATCGCGACCGGCTGACGATGATGGGCGGGTCGCGACGGCGAATTTCCTGCGACCCACGGATCCTCATCGGGGGTCAGCTCCCCGCCAGGCAACCTCAGGCAGAGCATTGACGCTCCAAGCCTCTGGCAGAAGGCGGCTTTCGCCAACGCGTACGTGGTCAGGACTTGGCAGCCTGGCCGAGGATGCATCCCAAGTTCGGTGGCAAGGCTCATTGATCCGGGTGGGCATGGGTCGCCGCGGCGACTGGCCGTGGCGAACTCACTTGTCGGCCCGTGCCCTCTCGCCTCCCCCACGGGCAAGCTCCGTCCCGGAGTACCGGTACCGCGCTTGCCGATGCCACCCAGAACCGACTGTCCATGCCACTCGTTTACGGACGCACCCGGCGGCCGACCGCGCCCGATTGCCGCCTTGAACAGGTTCGGATCGCGGGGGTACACTACGGGCATGCCGCCAGCGGGTGGTGCTTTGCTGTGCCCATGGCGTCGGCGGGCGGTGTCCGGAATGCCGGCGTGCCGGGATCGCGCCGTAAATCGGGCTCGTGCCGTTTCCGGCTCGACAGTTTCGTTGTGGCGCGGCCATCTCTCCGCAGGTGATTCGCCGTGGCCAATTGCCTGCGGAGAGACGGCCGCACCACAAGGGCCGGGCGAAACGGGCTGACCGGAAACAGCACTCGCGGCGTTTAATTGCCCGCGTCAATGGCAATTGCTGGAGGACCGAGATGATTCGTCAGGCGACGGCCGCCGCACGCGAGGTCCCCTGTGCTGTCAGATTCGCCTCGCTCCTGCTCGCCGCGCTTGCGCTGGCCATCCCGTCCCATGCCGCGCTTGGCGATACACCGGCCAGACCCAACATCGTGCTCATTCTGGCTGATGACCTGGGCTACTCCGACATCGGCTGTTACGGCGGAGAGATTCGCACGCCGAACCTCGACCGCCTGGCGGCCGACGGCCTGCGCTTCTCGCAGTTCTACAACTGCGCGCTGTGCGGTCCGTCCCGGTCGGCGTTGATGACCGGGCTGCATCCGCACCAGGTCGGGATTCTCAACTGGACGGGTCTGCTGAACGACCGATGCGTAACCGCGTTCGAGCTGTTCAAGCGCGCCGGTTACGCGACCTATGCGACCGGCCGACTGGACATGACCACGGCGGAGGACTGGCACGATGGGGCGAACATCGCGCACTACGTGGACCGTTTCTTCGGCACCACGGGCCACACCGGACCCGGCCACTATTTCAAGGCGGTGCGCAACACCCCCTACTGGCTCGACGGCCGGCGCTTCACGCCACCGGACGGGACTTACAAAACCGATCTCATCACCGACTACGCCGTGAAGTTCATCGACGAGGCGGCGTCCAAGTCGAGGCCGTTCCTTCTCTACGTGTCGCACTATGCCCCGCACTGGCCGCTGCACGCGAAACCGCGGGACATGGCCCGTTACCGCGACCTGTATCGGAATCTCGGCTGGGACGAAGCGCGGGCGCGTCGCTGGCGACGACTTGTCGAACTGGGCTTGATCGACCAGAACTGCCGGCTCTCGCCGCGCGACCCGCGCGTCCCCGCTTGGCAGGACGCGCCGCACCGGGACTGGGAGGCCGACCGCATGGCCGCCTATGCGGCGCAAGTGGATTCGCTGGATCAGAGCGTCGGCTGCATCCTCGACGCGTTGCGCCGCACGAACGCGCACACGAACACGCTGATTCTGTTCCTTTCCGACAACGGCGCGTCCGACCAGGAGCTGAGTCACTCGTTGGACAAGCCGGGCGAAACCTGGCGGCTGGACGGTACGCCCACCAAGGTCGGCAACAAACCGGAGCATCCGCCGGGCTCACCCGATTTCTTCGTCACCGGCGGTCCGCCGTGGGCGAACGTATCGAACACGCCGTTCCGCCACCACAAGTCGACGAATCACGAGGGCGGGATCGCGACGCCGTTCATCGCCTGGTGGCCGGGCGTCATCACCCAGGCCGGCGAGATCACACACGAACCGGGTCACGTGACGGACATCATGGCGACCTGTCTCGAGATCGCGGGCGTGTCGTATCCGGCGGAATTCAATGGCCGGAAGGTCCTGCCCCCGGCGGGCCGGAGTCTGCTGCCGGTCTTCAAAGGCGACCAACTTGACGGGGAGCGGCCTCTTTTCTGGGCGACCTCCGGCTGCCGCGCCGTACGGATGGGCCGGTGGAAGCTGGTGGCGGCCAAGGGCAAACCCTGGGAACTCTACGACATGACGGTCGACCGCACGGAGTTGAATGATCTGGCGGAGGCGCATCCGGATCGGGTCGCAGCCATGGCGGAAGCATTCGAGAAATGGCGAGGAAACGAAAAAACGGGAGAGTGACCATGCGAATCGGAGTCTTGGCAGTCGCGGCCTTGGCGTTGGCGGCCTGCGGTGCAAAGCCGGCTTTCGCCGCCGAAGAGTCCATGGACAAAATGTGGGGGGAGGCCGCCGGGAAAAGCGGCGCCGAGCGATCGGACCGCGCGGCCCTCTTTCGCGACGGCAACTACGGGATGTTCATCCACTGGGGACTCTATTCCCATCTCGGCGGACAGTGGAAGGGGAAGACCTTCTACGGGATCGGGGAGTGGATCATGCGTCAGATGAAGATCCCCCAGGCCGAGTACATGGCCATCGCGAAGGAGTTCAATCCGACGTCGTTTGACGCTCGCGAGATCGCACGACTCGCCAAGTCAGCCGGCATGAGATGGATCATCATTACCTCGAAACATCACGACGGCTTCGCGATGTTCAAGTCGGCCCATCCGTTCAACATCGTGGACGCGACGCCGTTCGGGCGGGACCCGATGAAGGAGCTTGCAGCCGCATGCAAGGAGGCCGGCCTCGGCTTCGGTTTCTACTACTCCCACAACCAGGACTGGACGGCCCCCGGCGCCAGCAACGGGCCGGCGCGGAACGCCGACGGCACGCCGGCCACGTTCGAACGGTACTTCCGCGAGAAGTGCCACCCGCAGGTGAAGGAAATCTGCACCGGGTACGGCCCGCTCGATTTCATCTGGTTCGATACGCCGGGGAAAATCCCGAAGGAACTCGTCATGGAACTGGCGGACCTGGTCCGGACTACGCAGCCCAACGCGCTGCTGGGCAGCCGGATCGGGCACGGACTGGGAGACTACATCAGCAAGGGCGACATGGAGGTTCCGCCTCGCAACATCGAGGGACTCTGGGAAACCTGCGATACCACGAACGACTCGTGGGCGTACGCCTGGTACGACCGCAACTGGAAGGACGCGAAAGAGATCCTGCGCCGCCTCGTCTCGACCGTCGGGCGCGGCGGGTCGTATCTGCTCAACGTCGGGCCCGACGGCCAGGGACGCGTGCCCGCGCAGGCGGTGAAGTACCTCGAGCGGGCCGGCGAATGGATCCGCCGGCATCCCCGGGTGGTCTACGCCGCCGGCCCCTCTCCCTGGGGGCATGCGCTGCCCTGGGGCGACGTGACCACGCAGGGCAACATACTGAGTCTTGTGGTCTTCGACTGGCCCGCGGAGGGGCGACTCCTTCTGCCGGGGTTGCGGACGGACATCGCCGAGGCGAGTATTGTCGCGGACGACCAGACCCTTGCGGTGCAATGGTCCCGACGCGGAACGTGGACGGAACTGCGACTGCCGGCAGGTATGCCGGAACGGCCGGCCTCGGTCGTCGAGGTCAAGCTGACCGGCACGACGGACGTGGACCAGACGCCGGGGGTGTATCCGAACGTCGCGACGACGCTGCCGGTCGAGTTTGCCGACGTCACCGACGCGGAGAAGGACACCCACCGGTGGATGGAGAAGTTCGGCGAATGGAAGCACGTCACCCAAGTCGGGCGGTGGAAACCGTCGGGCAAGGCGACATGGACGGTGGACGTGGCCGATGCCGGGGACTACCGATTGGAAATGATCTACCGGGGCGATGGACGACTCGTCTGGGCGATCGAGACCGATGAAGGGGAGACACTTCAGAACCAGCAGGCCGCCGCGTCGCTGTATCATGCGTATCCCTTCGGCCTGCTGACGTTCCGCGCGCCGGGCAAACGTACGATCACCGTATCCCTGGTCGATGGGAACCGCGATCAGGCGAGCCTGGAATCCATCCGCCTCAGTCCCGTGGAGTGAAAACCGGAACGGGCGGCTTCATCGGCGATACGGATGCCCCAAGGCTGCGGGGACGGCGAGGCGCCGTGCCCGGGCCAAGCGGGCCTCATCTCGCAGTTCCTGATTGCGGTTGCCAGGGTTTCACGATGCCCGGGGAGGCCATGCGCGAAAAGCTCAAGTTGTGTGGGCAAATCAGGCTGTGCGTGCTGCCGAGACCGTGTGCCCCGAAGCGATTGGCCGCGTCTTGCGGGAAGCGTTGCCGGAAGCGACGGCCGAGACGGGCCGGCCTTGTACCTGCGTCGCAACGTCAATTGGCGCTTTTGGGCAGCGTCACGATGAATGTGGACCCCAGGCCGACTTGGCTGCGAACCTCGATGGCCCCGTTGTGGGCCTCGACAATCCGCTGAACGATCGGCAACCCCATGCCCGTGCCGTTTCGAAAAGTCTTTTTGGCGGTCACGGTCCGATAGAACTCATCAAAAACCCGCGGAATCTCGTCCGGGGCGATTCCGATACCGG
>JAPKGY010000339.1 GCA_026647385.1 Phycisphaerae bacterium
GACCGGTGCCTACGTACCCCAGAACAACCCGGCCTGCCAGGACGCCAAGATGGACGGCGATTCCGACGTGGACCGGGTGGACATGGGGATCTTCATCGACTGCCTGGGCGGGTCGCACATCCCCCCCACGCTCGATTGTGCGAACTGAAGCCGATCAGGCGTTTCCGTTTTTCCGGTCGGCTCAGTAATTCATTCCGTTATTGCGGATCCGCACGTTCGGTCGGCCGGCACGGTGGACGCCCCCATCCACGACGGCTCCGACGTAGACGGTGTGATCGCCGGCGTCCGCTTGGCCGATCACCTTGCAGCAGAGATGGGCAAGGCTGTCCTCGATGACCACGCCGGCGGGAACCGTCCTGGTGCGCAGGCCCTCAAACGCGGGCTTGTCGAGGTCGCAGCTCGATCCGAAGCGCTTGAGAAGGCCGTTGCAGTTCTCGTCCAGCGTGTTGAGCACAAAGTATCCGGACCGGTCGATGAGGGTCCGAATCGCCCGGCCCTGCTTGATCGCCACGGTTACGGAGGGCGGGTCGAAAGCGGCCTGTTGGACCCAGGAAGCCAGGATGCCCGTGGATTGTCCGGCATCGGCGGCCGTCAACACGAAGCATCCACTCGGAATCTGTCCCAACGCACGCGAAACCTGGTCCTTCACTGCGGTGTCCATCATAAAGTTCGTCCCCTTTTTGCGGGAGAATCCCCCGTCATCGGCCGGCGACACGCCCCGCCGATGCGGCATCTCATCCAAGAGGCGCCGTATCTCGTTCAAAACGCCGTAATCTTAGGCATCCTTCTTTCGATTGACCCGCGCGGCAGACTGGAAATCTGGGTGCGTGACCGTTCACGGCGAGCTGCCTGTCAGAGCCCGGAGCAGCCTGGTCGCGTCGCGACCATAGCCTCGCGTTACCGCCCGCCACGGTCATCGCCCCGGCGACCGGGATCGCGGCGACCCGGACGGATCTCCGCACACTCCGACTTGGGGCTCTGACCGCCCGCCGCACACTGACAGGGACCCTTGAAACCTTGGTGGGGCGTTGTCCGGCCCTGCATGACGGGTTGCCGGCCGGTCGATCACTCAATGACCGAGCGATTTGACCCACGCAACGCCGGCGGCCCCTCGCGCGGGATCGGCGTAGGGCACCAACTCACCGCCGAAGATTTCCGGCCGATGCTCCTTCATGACCGTCTCGGCCACCACCCAGCCGAGGGCGGCGCCGAAAACGACGTCCGAGAAATGATGCTCGCCGCTGTCGAGGCGTTCGACCGCCACCAGGCCCGTGATACCGAACATGGGGATGCCGACCAGCGGCCCGTACGCATCGTTGAGCACCGTCGCCAGGGCCATGGTGCTGGAGACGTGTCCGCTGGGCCACGCCCATTCCTCGCCGTTGGGCGAGTCGGTGCAGGCAGCCAGTTTGAGCATGACGGTAGTGACGCCGGTAATGCTCAACGCGCTGATCGCCCGTTTGCCGACCTCGTAGGTCTTGGCGTCCTGCGCCTGTTGACCGATCAGATACCACGCACACGCGAAACCGAAGTGGGTGGCAGGATTGCCCATGGCACCGAAAGCGTCCCGCCAATCCTCCTTGAAGCTGTGATGCTCGTCGTAGTAGTCCTCGATGTCGTCGTCGACCTCGGGCCTCAAGGCCAGTGATGCCCCGCCGGCACCGAGGAGAAAGATCAGGTTGTACGGGTTGCCGAAAGTCCTCTTCGTGTCGTGCCAGAGGACGCCGGGCGCTTCCTTCACGTCACGAACGATCGTTTGCCACAGATCGGGCAGCGGGCCTCGCTCGATGGCCGGTGTCGTGGTGGGTGCCGCCACGGACTCGACGCCCTCGGGTTGGCTGGCGGCGTCGACCGCGAGCGAGAACGACTCGACCTCGACGACGCGCCGGGCGGGCGGCCGGCCGTCGCTCACGGAGACCGGGTTGAGTTGAAAAGACTCGAGGACGGCAGGACCGGCAGCGGGAGCGGCCAGGCGTCGCTGGGCAACCTCGCGCGCCCGGGCCACCCAATCCCCGGACGGCCCATCTCCGGCCTTCACCATCCCCGTGGAGACGAGGGCCGATATCGCCATCACACCCGCAACGATCCGGAAACGAATTCGAGCGTTCATATCCAGGGCCTCCCAGATTCAACATCGCCGCAATAATCCCCCCTCGCGTCTCCCGATGGGTGCTGACTCAACTGACCGATCGTGTTCTCGGGAGCGTCGTAAACTCCAAAGAGCCGCGGGCTTCATCGATTCTCCGCATCGAGCATCACGGCCATCGGATCGTCCCTCTTGATCCGATACTTCTCGACCAGGTTGCGGATTTTGGGCTGATCCGGATTGATCTCGAGCGACCGGTACCAGCAATCGACCGCCTGCCGCCGCCATTCGGTCTTGTCCGGCTGTTGGAGGTGCATCGCCATATACACGACGCCCAGGCCGGCGTGGGCCTCGGCCATGGCCGGCTCCAGGTCGATCGCCCGGCGATAGTGTTCCAGGGCACTCTCGTAGGATCGCTCGCGGAAGAGGCCATACCCCAGCCGCTCGTGGGCGAGGGCCATTTTCGGGTCGAGTTCGGCCGCCCGTTCCAGTGCCTTGCGGGCATGGGCGAATCGATCCTGCTTCATCAGGGTGGTGGCCAGGTTGACCAGCACCAGCGGCTGGTTCGGGTCGCGCTCCAGGGCTTCGTTGTATGCATGGATGGCCTCGAAATACCGCCCCTGGCTGTCGTGGATCGCTCCCATATTGACGAAGGCGGCCGGCTGCGTCGAGTCGATCTCGACGGCCTTGCGGTACGTGGCCAGCGCCTCGTTCAACTCGCCCGCACGGTGGTAGCACACGCCGAGATCCAACCGGGCGCGGTAGTCGTCGGGCTTCAGTTCGCAGGCATGCAGGTACGCCCGGACCGCGTCCGGAAGCCGGGACAGTTTCTGGTATGCCCGGGCGAGCGACACCGCATTGGGGAAATTGAACGGGTCCAGCTTCACCGCCTCCGCGAACGCCTTGGCGGCCGCCTCGTAGTCGCCTTTGAATTCCCAGATGGAGCCGAGTTTGGCGTGAGCTTCGGTGAGGCGGGGATTGAGTTCGACGGCGTTCTGGAATTCCTTGAGCGCGGCCTCGATATCCGCGTCGGCCAGCCGGCGGCTGCCTTCCTGGACAGCCAGCCCGGCCCGGATTTCGGCAAAGGGCTCGTAGCGGCGATCCGCGCAGCCCGCGACCAGGGCGATGAGGCCCGCGACACCCCAGGTCTTCCATTTGTTGAGGATCGCGAACTGATACATGAACTCACCGGCACCCGTCGGATGAACAATCGACCAGACTCGTGTTTCGATCGGCTCACCGGACCGGTGGCGCGCGCCCACGCCTCCGCCGATCCGCGGGTCGTTCTGTTTTCGCAGCCTCCAGCATGATACTGGCGAGTACCTGGGGCGACAACTGGCGACTGTGGGCTTTGGCTTTCTCGACGGAGGCTCCTAACATGGAGAGCCGGCCGACGCGACCGGCGGCGAAGAATACAACGAGAGCCCGTTCATGCGTTACCTGCTGGCTATCCCGGTCTTCAACGAGGCCCGAACGCTTCCGGCGGTCCTCGGCAAGGTCCGGCCATGGGCATCCGACATTCTCGTGATCGACGACGGCTCGACCGACGACACGCCGACGCTCCTGCGGCGGGAGCGCGACCTGACCGTGATCCGGCACCTGGACAACCGCGGTTACGGCCAAAGCCTGATCGACGCATTTCACCACGCGATCGAGGCGGGCTACGACTGGCTCCTCACGATGGACTGCGACGAACAGCATGAGCCCGCCCACATACCCGAGTTCCTTCAGGCCGCCGCCGCGGACGACGCCGACATCATCAGCGGATCGCGCTATCTGAAGGATCTGGAGGGCAACAACCGCCCCCCGGCAGATCGCCGGGCGATCAACCAGGAAATGACCGATCTGCTCAACGAACTGCTCGGGCTCGACATCACCGACGCCTTCTGCGGCTTCAAGGCGTACCGGGTGTCGGCCCTGGCTCGCCTGAACATCACCGTTCCCGGGTACGCCATGCCGCTGCAGCTGTGGGTCCAGGCCGCCCGGCTCGGCCTGCGGGTGCGCGAGATCCCGGTACGACTCATCTACAACGATCCCTCCCGCCACTTCGGCGGCTCGCTGGATGACCCGGACCAGCGGTTGCTGTACTATTACGACGTGCTGATCCACGAGATGGCCCGTTGGCCGACCCCGTCGGGCGACAAGCGGCTGCTCGCGGATCAGCAGGGACGGTGATCCGAACGGCGACGGCAAGGCTCCATGCTCAACTACGGCAGACTCCAGGCCCCTCTCGACGACGGCGGTGTCCTCATCGAGCCGGAATTCGCGTCCTGGCCCGCTCTCCTGGAGGCCGGACACAACCTGCGACTGACCGGATTGAAGCTGGCCGGCCTCGACGCCGGCGAGGTGCGGGCCTACACCCGCGCCCGAGTCTGGCACTCCACGGACAAGCTCGTCATCGCCTGCGGACATCAGCCGGCGTTCATCCATCCCGGCGTCTGGGCGAAACACGTCGCGGTCGCGCGAGCGGCTGACGCGCTCGGGGCCATCGGCGGCGATCTGGTCGTGGACAACGACTCGCCCGGATCGACCGACCTCATCGTTCCCGCGGCGACGCCGGACGGGCTCGTCGCCATCCACCCGCTGACCTGGAGCGACGGCTTTGCCCAAACCGCCTACGAGGGTCGCGCGCCGCTGCCTGCGGAGGCGATCGAAACGAATCGTCAACGTCTGAGCGAGTTGATGGGACCGGGTTTCGTGGAAGCAGCCATGGGCGACTATCTGGACGGGGTTGCCGCCGCGGGCCACTCCGGGGACGGCGTGAACCAGCACGTGGCCGGCCGGTCCCGCGTCGATCGCCCGCTCGGCGTGAACGTTCACTCGGTGCGCGTTTCACGCACGTTCG
>JAPKGY010000034.1 GCA_026647385.1 Phycisphaerae bacterium
CAAATCTCTGTCTGAACGTTTTCGTCATAATAATGACAAATATGACGATGTTTTTCGTTCGGTCTTAGCTGTCGTCAACCCTCGCATCCAGAAACGAGTGCTTCGTCGGGGTCCGCGCCGATCAGGGCGGCGGCCATCCGCCGGACCTGCTCGGCCCGTCGGTAATAGCCCGCACCCACGCCGGCGGTGGTCTCGGTCTGTTCGACGTACCAGCGCATGGCGTCGGCGGCCGGCTTGCTCAAAGGGGCAACGGCGGCGTGATTCAGAAACACACGGTGTTTCGTGATCGGAAACAGCTCCCGCCAATCTCGTACATCCATGACATCGCTCCGGCGCGTTATCGGGCCGTGGCGCTTTTCCGGTTGCCTGCCGCCATCCACCCTGGAGAAGCCCCGCGGGTCGCCACGGCGACTCACCTGCGGAGAGATGGCCCCACCGCAACGAAACGAAACTCTCCTGCCGGAAACGGCATTAGCGCGTACGTCCAAACCGAGATATTCTACCACCAGGATATACGACCGGCAGCCCCAGACCAACACGAGCGCCATCCGACATTGAGGCCAATGCCTGGACCGATAAGACCGTTCCGAACCACGACAACCCTCCCCCAGCTTCTCGATTTAGCCCATTCTGTTTGCCTCTTGGATTGGCTCAATCGTACGTTTGGTCTGCGACTCTCGCTTCGTTGAAAAGCGAATTCGCACAAGGACACGGAACGACAGCGGGTCAACCCGCGCGGGGTCCCTCCACGCCGTTGAATCGTTGAAAGGGGTGGAACGTGCATCGGTCCGTCCACGTGCAGACATTCTGTTTGACGTTTGTCACGTGCAGTCTCATCGGCTGCGGTGCCGCCCTGCCGACCGATAACCCGGACGGCGGCGGCTCGAACACGACGCCCTGGCCTTTGCAGGTGTTGTCCGATCGGCCGGACCTGCCTCCCACGGACGGCCAGTTCACTGAGGCGGAACCCAACGACAACTTCGACCAGGCCAACATCCTCAACAACGTCGGTTACACGGAACTGAATGGCACGATCCCGGCCAGCGCCGATCCGGTCGATCTGGACGTCTTTCGATTGAACGGCGGACCGGCGGGCACACGCGTGCAGGCGTCGCTGACGATCCGGGCGGGCAGCGACCTGGTGCTTGGACTGCTTGATGAACAGCGGCGATTGCTGGCTTACGCGGATCCAAACAGTACGGTCAACGGACCTCGTGTGATCGACCTGGTGCTCCGGGAACCCACCGCCGATTTGATCGCGGTGGTGGCCGCCCGGTCATCGTCGGGAATCGATCGCCCCTACTCCCTCCGGGTGGACGTGCCGGCACCCACGGAAATCCCGGCCTATCAGCCCCAGATCCTGGTGCTGAACTTCGACGGAGCGGATTCGGTCAAGATCGGCCGGCGAGCGCCGGTCTACGTGCCTCCGTTCGACGCGGCTGCGATCAACCCCGCTTACGCCGGACAGACCGAGACGATTATCAGCCTGATCGTCGAGTACGCACGCGAGGATTACGCCGGTCTGGGCATCGCGGTTTATGCGTCGGGAGATCCGAACATCCCAGCCGGCGGGGTGACCACCGTCCACTTCGGCACGTACGACGCCGCCCTGCTCGGCCTGGCGGACAGCATCGATCCGTACAACACGCTCACCTCACAGAACGCGATCATCTACACCGACACGTTCCAGTTGTTCAATGTCCTCAACCCGAGCCTCAGCGAACTCGCCCAGGTGCTGGCCAACGTCGCGAGCCACGAGGCGGGCCACCTGCTTGGATTGCGTCATACCCAAGACGTGCACGACATCATGGACATAACGGCCTCAGCCCGACAGATGCTGGCCGACCAGTGGTTCCGCCTGGCCTACACTCACGCGATGGTGCTGCCGATCGGATACCAGGATTCGCCGGCCCTGCTTGAATGGACGCTCGGTGGGGTCCTGATCGGTCCGCCGGCAGGCAAGGTCGCCCAACTCCAGCGGCAGGCCGCCACGGTCCACGATCCGAACGACTTCTACATCCCGCGAAGCCTGCTGGGCACATGCGGACACGACGAGCATCCCGCTGAGGAGGGACCGGCCGGCCCCTCCGCCGATGGCGCGTGACAGCCTCCAGGGCGGGCCGGTCCTTCGACAAGCCCCCGGGAGCGACCTGCACATCGCCGAAGCGGGCCGGACGCCCGCCCCGCCAGCCTTGCCATGATGGCCAATCGGCGATAAAGTATGCAACATCATGGGGGCGTAGCTCAGTTGGGAGAGCGTCGCGTTCGCAATGCGAAGGTCGAGGGTTCGAATCCCTTCGCCTCCACTGAAAAAAGGACCGCTGCGGGCGGTCCTTTTTCAATGGAGCAGATCAGTTCGATCGGCCAATCTGAAGAGCATCGACAGCGGACGGATCACAGGAGCGACAGGGGCACGCGTTAACGCCCCGCCTGCGGTCGGCTGCTCTCGTGCCACCGCTCCACCCGCGTCCGGAACTGCTTTCCTCACCCACGATCGCCGGCCCCGGCGCCGCCTATCTTTCCCCTTCGCCTTTTTCCGTTTGCAACGGGCCGGCGGCCAGTTTTCCGTTTTCGGTCACCTGAAGCTGCTGGATCTTGCTTTCGGCGGCGTCGAGGATGCTCCGGCAATGGCGAACCAGGTGCATGCCCTTCTCGTATTCCACGACGGCATCCTGCAGGCCGATCTTCCCTTCCTCGATGCCGGTAACGATGGCGGACAGTTGGGCGAGGGCTTCCTCGAAGGTGAGCGGCTTTTCACTGGCTTGCTTGCTCATCGTTCGTCTCTCCATAAAGGCCCCATTGGCGTCGCGCCGGACGGTGCCATCGGGACGGGAGGCTTGGGACGCCGCCGTCCACGCCTCGAAAATGATACCATACCGCCCTGCCCAACCGACAGCCTTCAGGTTCTCCGTCTCCGCCGTCAGGCGTGTGACCCGTTTCGCGGGCTCCCAGGGCGCCCCCAGTCGGAGTATCCGGAGATCCGCCCAGGTCGCCGCGACGCACCTTCGCCGGTCCGATCGCAGGCCGTTGACGCGGGCGGACCGACCTCATAGCCTCGTATTCGGGAGGCTCGCCAAGCGGCGACCTCGACGGTCTTGCGACCGGTCGCGAAGAGTGGTCGCCATGATCGGCCGGCACGGCCGACGGCATTGGGAAACACCCAACCCATGATTCCCTCACACCGCGGACAGGCGTCGGCCACGACAATGGGCCTCCTGGCGATTCTGCTCTGGGGAAGTCTCTTCGCAATCGCCCGGAGCATCATCGAACAGATCGGCATGCTCTGGTCGATGGCGGCGGCCAACCTGATCGCGGGCGCGCTCGGCCTGGGGATCGCGGCGGCCAAGCCCGGCGGGATCGGCGCGGTCGGTCGGCTGCCGCGGGCGTACCTCGGCGGCTGCGGGCTGCTCTTCGTGGTTTATAACGCGGCGCTTTTCGTCGCGATCCAACTGGCGACCGACCACGCGCAAGTGGTCGAGGTGGGGTTGATCAACTACCTTTGGCCGGCGCTGACCGTTGCCCTGGCGGTGCCCATTCTTGGCCAACGCGCTCGGTTGACGCTGCTGCCCGGCCTGGCGATCGCACTCGCAGGCATCTACATCGGAATGACCACCGGCAAGGATGTCTCTCTCGCGACCATCCGTACGAACATGCTCGCGAATCCTCTGCCCTACCTCCTGGCCCTGGTGGCGGCCGCGTCGTGGGCCCTGTACTCGAACCTCGCCCGCCGGTGGGCGGGCGACACCGAGACCGGAGGAGCCCCGGCGTTCCTGCTGGCGACGGGTGTGGTCCTGGCGGGTGCGGCCTGCGCATTCGAGCCGTTCCCGGTCGACGGCTGGACGGTTCGCGGGGCGGCTGAACTGATCTACCTGGCGATCTTCCCGACCATGCTGGCCTACGTGCTGTGGGATTTCGGCATCCGCAAGGGAAACGTGCTCGTTGTTTCGAGCGCCTCGCTTTTCGCCCCTTTCATCTCGACGCTGATCACCTGCCTCTACCTCGGCGTGCCGATGGGCGCGCGGCTCTGGGCGGCCTGCGGACTGGTCATCGTCGGGGCGGTTACGTGTCGTTACTCGATCGTTGAGCGCTCAGGTTGATTCGGGTTTCTCGGGTCCGCCTGATTGCTGATCCGTGCTCGGCCGGATTTCCATGACGAGACGGACCAGGGCGGCCACGTTCTCCACGCCGGCTTTGCGGAAGATGCGCAGGCGATGGGCATCAATCGCCTGGTTACTCACCCGGAACTCGGCGGCGATCTGTTTCGTCGTCATCCCGCTGACGATGCAGTTCAATACGTCGCGCTCCCGGGGGGTCAGGGCGTCGATCAACGACTCGTACGCTTCCGTTCGGGATCGTTGCCGGCGATGGGATTTATCCGACTCGAGGGCGCGATTGATCGCGTCCAGCAACTCGGCCTCCTCGACGGGCTTCTGAAGGAAATCAATCGCCCCCATCTTGAACGCGCGGGCGGTTGAAGGGACCTCCCCGTGTCCGCTGAGGAAAATGATCGGAATCCCGCCGCCGTTTTGGATAACCTGCTTCTGGAGTTCCAGGCCATCCATGCCCGGCATCCGCACATCCAGGATGAGACACCCCGGCTGAGAACGGTTGTAGGCCTGCAGGAATTCGTCGGCCGACGAGAACGCCTGGGTCTTATAGCCCGCCGTCTTCAGCAGAACACCGAGGGCGTCCCGCATCGCCGCATCGTCGTCGACAATGAATACGACCGGATTGAGATCAACGCTGCTCACCATGGACGTGGTCCTCTCCAACTGGCAGTGAGACATAGAAACTCGCCCCCCGGGGTTTGCGCCCCATCGCCCAAAGCCGGCCGCCGTGCGACTCGACGATGGACCGGCAGATCGCCAGGCCCAGGCCGGTTCCTTTGGCTTTCGTGGTAAAGAAGGGCTCGAACAGACGTTGCTTGGCTTCGTCCGTCAGCCCGACTCCGGTATCGTGAACGATGATCAGGACGTCTCCCTCGGTGCCGCGGCGCGTTTCAACGTCCAGTTGACGCGCTCCCTCGCGCGCCTCCTTAATGGCATCAAGCGCGTTGCACACCAGATTCAAGATGACCTGCTGAATCTCGATCGGATCCCCCTGGAGTCCGGGCAAATCCTCGTCGAGCTTCGTCGTGACGCGCGCGCCGGCGAAACGGGCTTCTGCCTCGGCGAGCAGGAGTGTTTCCCGAGCCAGCTTGTTGACGTCCAACGCGATCCGGAACGGGCCCTGCTTGCGGATGAAGCCCTGGACCCGATGAATGATCTCGGAGGCCCGTCTTGCCTGGGCGGAGATCTTTTCAATCGTCTCCCGGACGTCCTCCTGCCGCCCCTCGCGAAACATGCGACGGCAGGCGTCGGAATAGCTGCACAGCGCGCCCAGGGGCTGATTCAGCTCGTGAGCCAGGCTCGACACCATCTCGCCCACGGCGCTGACCCGGGTGGCGTGGACGAGTTCGGCCTGGCGCTCCTGAGCCAGCATCTCCGCCTCCCGCTGCGCCGTCACATCCAGGACGGACGAGCGATAGCCGACGTACCGCCCCGCCGGGTCGCACACCGGCCGCCAGGAGGCCGTACACCACATCACCGAGCCATCCTTGCGCAGCACCCGGAAAGACAAGTCTCGACCCGAACCGCCCTCTCGAGCATGGGCCCGCTGGCGATGGATCAGGTCCCGATCCTCCTCGTGCACGAGCGGCAGGGGATAATCCGGCATGGCCATCAGTTCCTCGACGGTATACCCGATCATCTCTCTCACCGCGGGCGACACCCAGAGCAGCCGGCCATCCGCACCGTACCAGTTCTCCCAGTTGAAGGTGTGGTTGGCGATCGCCCTCAGCCGCTCCTCGCTGGCGCGCAGCAAATCCTCGGCGCGCTTGGGCTCGGTGATGTCCCACGCGAACAGGGCAATGCGATAAACCCTGCCCGCCTGGTCCGCCACCGGAAGCAGGTGATGGTCGAACACAAGATCCCCGTGCTCAGCCACGAATCGCAAAGGTTGCCGACTGGCCAACATCTCGTCGACGTGGCCCTGTTGTTGCCGGGCGGCCTCCGGGGAATAGAAATCGAGGATTCTTCGCCCGACCAGACGGTCGGGAGTGCTCTGGAATCGCCGGGCTCCTATCTCGTTGCAGGCGATGATGTTCAGGTCGACGTCCAGCAGGTACATCGAGTCGGTCGCGGTATTGAGGAGGGCCAGGACGGCTTGATTGCTCTCCCGCAGCTCGGTCTCCATGCGTCTGCGCTCGGTCACGTCGCGGACGATGTGCATGACCGCGGGCCGGCCTCCGAATTCGATCACGCACCCCGTGTACTCCGCATGAACGGCATGGCCGTCCCTGTGCCTGTACTCGGTGGCACAAGGAGCGACCTCCCCCTTCCCGAGAAGTCGTCGCTCGATGCGGGCCCGCATCGCCGCCAGTACATCCGGGGACACAATCCGATCCAGGGTGGCGTCGAGAAGCTCGTCCGTTTCCCGGCCCAACATGCGCGCGAAGGCGGCGTTGACGAACTGAAGCCGATCGTCCTGGAGAATGCAAATCCCGTCGTTGGCATGATCCACGAGCTGCCGATATCGCTGCTCGGCTTCCCCGACTTTCGCCTCGGCCTTCTTGCGTCCGGTCACATCCTGAAGAAAGGCGAATAGATCGCCGTTCTCGGCGCGAACGCTGAGCATCTCCACATGGAACTCAGCGCCACCTCGGGCACGGCATCGCAGGTCGGCCGTGGCCATGCCTTGCATCTTCAGTTGCCCCCACACGTGCGGCCAGTGGGCGGCCTCGCGGTGCCCGGCAAGATCGTGTACCGACATGGCGAGCAACTCAGGGCGGGAGTATCCGGTCAATCGACAGGCCGCCTCGTTGACGTAGAGGAATTGCCCTTCCGAGCCGATGCGACAAGCGGCGGTTGACGAATGATCGAGTAGAAGTTGCAACGCGCACTGGGCGGCGGAGGAGTCCGCCAACTCCTTCTCCACCTCGGCCACGCGGGCGCGCAAGCGGCCGACTTCTCTCGACGATTCGGACTGACTTGTAACACGGTCGCCCATTGGGTTGTTTTGCGCCACAGCGCACGCCGCCTGCAAGGATCGGAGACAATCAAACGGACATCCGCGGACTGATCGCCTCAGACCCCCCAGCCGCTTGCAGCCAAGCTACCAGGACCTCCCTCACGGAAGAACCGTTGTCACCAGGCATGCAGGAGACAGCCTGTCACCGACCCCTCCCGTGACGTCCCTCCCCAGACATCACGGATGGCCGCAAAGGTTGAAAAAACACAGCCTCGGCCAAGCGGCATTATACCGGATGAAGCATAGCGGCACATAGAGCGCCGAGACCCGCATCCAGAATTGTTTTTACCAATTTGCCCTGCTGAATGGCGGAAATCCCTCAATCCACTCCCCCGGCAACTCCCGTGAAGTAGCGCTGACATTACCAGACCGGTTTTCACCTAGCCCCAACCCCGAAAACTTCCACGAGTGAGCCGGAGAGAACCGGCGGCCGGTCATGCGCGCAACTCGCGCAGATGGTTGGATGCAAGGCTCCGATTGGATCGGATCGCGCGGCGCGGAGAATAGAACCAAAGCCGACTATTTCGAAACAAAAACGGGGCAGTTACCCCACGTCGTTCAAGGGAGTTCGGACGGCAATCGCCCGGCGGGATTCCGTGCCAAAGCCGAAATGCAGCACCACCGTATTCTTCGCCCGAGCCAGGTTGCAGGCCTAAGGGCGGATTTCGTAAAATAAGGCACCATGAAGGACTGGGCTCGATCCGGGTGACCCTTGCAAACAACGCAGACCAATCTGCTCCAGGCGGTCCGCGACAGCCAGAATCGCGAGGCATGGGGTGATTTTTACCGCATTTACGCCCCGATGCTCGGCAACTTCGCCCGTCGACTGGGCCTCGATGATGCCAACATCGACGATGTTACCCAGGAAGTGCTGATGATCGCCCAGCGATCGCTCCGCGAAGAGCGGTACGACCCCGCCAAGGGGCGGTTCCGAACTTGGCTCTACGGAATCGCCCGCCGCCAGGCCCTGGCTGCCCTGCGCGCGCGGCATCGTCGGACGCGGGTCCAGCGGGTGCCGGCCGAGGGGGGGATCGACCTTCTCGCCCAGCTCGAGGACCCGCACGGCGAGGAGGCCGCCCAGGAAATCTGGCGCCAGGAGTGGCGGTACGCCCTGCTCGAAGAGGCCCTGAGACACGTCCGGCATCGGGTCGGCGAGAAGTCGTTCGAAGCCTTCTCCCTGTTCGCCATCCAGCAGAGGCCCGCCCAGGAAGTGGCAAACCAACTCGGTATCGCCCCCGCCAGTGTTTACGTGTACAAAAGCCGCGTCCTGGAGGCTATCCGCCAGTGGATCGAGCAGTTTGAGGAACCCGGTGGTCCGGAGCCCACGGAAACGCACCATGACCGATGAACCCAGATTCATCCCGGATCCGGAGGAGGCGGCGGATGCTCCGCGGAGACCGGACTTGCGGGACGATTCGTCAGCGCTCCCCTTCGGGTCGCGGCTAAACGTTGCGGGGGATGCGAATGGATCACAGCAGGACCATTCGCGAGGTGCCGATGAGACGCAAACAACCCCGTCCAACGACGCACGAATAGAGGAAATACCTCAAAATGCGAACGACACCCTGCTGATCGAAGATCTGCGGGTGGTGTTTCACCGCCGCACGACTTCTCAGAACCCATGCGAGCCTCCGCCGTTGATCCGCTTTGAAGGTCGGCGGTTCGGACCCTATGAAGTCCGACAACTGCTCGGCGAGGGAGGGATGGCCCAGGTTTACCTGGCGATTGACACCCGCGATAACCACGAGGTCGCGTTCAAGGTGCTCAAGCCGCAGTATGGGAGCGACGCCAATCTGTGCGCCCGGTTCGAGCGCGAGGCCCGGAGCATGGCCCGGCTCGCCCACGAAAACGTGGTGCGGATCCTCGACTGTCCGCGCGACGGGTCGCATCTGGCCATCGTGATGGCGTACGTTTCCGGCGGCAGCGTGCGCGACCGCCTGCAGGCGGTGCGCCTGGCCGGCGGGAAGCTCGCCGTCGATGAAGCCATGGACATGATCCTGCAGGCGGCTGCCGGGATCGACGCCGCCCACCGGATCGGCCTGGTCCATCGTGACGTGAAACCCTCCAATCTCCTCCTGGACGAGCATGGGAAGGTCAAGGTGGCCGACTTCGGCGCCATCATGGTCGTCGAAGGCGCCACCTGGCTGACCGGCGTCGGGCAGCAGATCGGCACGCCGGCTTACATGAGCCCCGAGCAATGCCGCGGGGAACGGGTCGGACGCGAGACGGACGTCTACTCGTTGGGCGCGACGCTGTTCGAGCTGCTGACCGGGCGACTGCCGTTCGAGGTGGAGGAGGCCAGTCCGCTGGCGATCATGCTCAAACACATCTCCGAGCCGCCGCCGGACCCCCGATCCTTCCGACCCGAGCTCTCCGAAGGGCTGGCCAGCGTTCTTTACCGGAGTCTCGCCAAACGCCCGGAGGATCGCTACGCGACGGCGGGTCAATTCGCCGAGGCCCTGCGGGCTCAGCCGGCAGTCCAGCCGCCCCGGCCCGTCGAGGTGGAAAAAGATCACGGCTGGCACATCGACATCGCCGCGATCCGCAAGCAGCTCGAGCTCTTGCCGCAGCGGGCGATCGTCTGCTGGGCCTGCCGATGCGCGCGGCGCGTGCAGGATCTGAATCGCGATCCGCGCGTCGAGCGGGCGTTGGCGATGGCTGAAGCGACGATCCACGAGACCGAGGATTCAAACTCGCCCGCATCGCTGACGCGGGCCCTGACGCGGGTGCGGAACCTGCGGGTCGCATCGCTCAAGGCGGCCTACACCGACGAGAACGTGCACATGACGGGTGTCGCCATTGAAGCTGCCAAGGCCGCGGCCGCCGCTGCTTCGAGCGCCGCGGCTCTGTGCATCAGCGACACGGCCGCCGACGCCGCCTTCGCCGCCCGCAGCGCGGTCACCGCGCTCGCCCGCGCCCATCGTCCGATCAAACCCTTCTGGGACGCCGCCCGCAAGGATTATCAAAAGCTCGTCCAGGCCCAACTCGGGCACGAGGGCACAATCGGACGCCCCGTCCCGCCCGATCTGTTCGAGGAATGATCGCAGGCGTGGTGGACGAAGCCCTTGATTCTGTGGACCCCATGGAGGACCGTCTTCACTTGCATCGTCCCTGGTCTGCGGCAGTCGTATTCTTGGCAACCACCAACTTACCGGAACTTCGGACGATGCGGTATGGCGCGAACCTCCTCTGGTCGAACCCACCTCTCCGCCCGTACACTCCACCCGCCGGGCGAAACGGAGTCCGCCTCCGCGGGGACGCAACCGGGCAAGGGATAACCCCGCCGATGGCGCGCCGAAGGCGCTGGCCCCGCTCGCCTCCAGGGTCAGCGGGGTCTTTCTCCTCAGCCTCTCGGACACCGGAGCCCATGCCTCAAAGAATCCCGGGCTCTGGGGCAGAGCCCCGGTTCACCCACGGATTCTGCTGAAGAAACCCTCTTGGATCTCAAATCAAACATTTGAAATCTCATATCGCCAGGCCGCCGGGGGCAGGGCGCCCCATCCCGCTCAGTGCTCGGTACTCCGGGAGGGACGGGACCCGGATGATTGATCGCGGACGAAGTCCTACTGTGGTGAGTCCTAAACGATGTATCATAGGCCAAAGCCATTGTGGTGCGGCCATCTCTCCGCAGGTGAGTCGCCGCGGCGACCCGGCCGCACCTGTGCAGGCTGGAAATCCGCCACGGCGAGACCTCGCTTCAGCGGGCCCGCACCACAACACAAGATGCAAACCATCTGACTCACCACACTAATGACACAATTACTTTCACTCCCGGATCATTGTGACTTTTCAGTGTTTCCACTCAAACCGCGAGGGCGGGGTCCCCCTGGAACCGCGCCCTCGTGTACAGAAAACTGACAACCAACTATATGAGAGGGAGGAGAGCCCTGACGAAAACCGCGATCACACCTCGACGACCGAGTTCATCTCGCCGAAGGGGTTCATCTCCGCCATGTTGTTGTGTTGATCCATGCCCCACTGCCCGTCGACCACATAACGATATCGATAGCGACCCGGGCCCAGCGGCAGCATCGCCCGGAAGCCCTGGCCGCTCTCCAGCC
>JAPKGY010000340.1 GCA_026647385.1 Phycisphaerae bacterium
AAAGGGGAGCGCTTCCCTCTCCCCCTCCTGTTCCCCCGCTCCCCTGTTCTCACCCCCCCGTTGGCCGCCGCCCTGAAACCCGATACAATAGGCGACGGTCGGCCGGAGCCCGGCGGCGGATTTCCGGGACCCTCAGACCCGTTCCACGTCCGTTACCGGCCTGGACATCATTTGAAGTGTGATCGGCCGCACGCACAGGAAGGTTTACGGGCATGAACGTTCTCACGAACGCACTCGCCTTGGTGGCCCTGGTCATCGGCACGCTCTACCTGGCCTACAAGGTCTACGGCGGATTCCTGGCCCGCAGGATCTTCGCCTTTGACGAGCGCCGAATCACCCCAGCCAACGAATTCAAGGACGGCATCGATTTTGTCCCGACTCATCCCTCCGTTCTCTTCGGCCATCACTTCGCCTCGATCGCAGGGCTCGGTCCGATCATCGGACCCGCCATCGCCATCTACTGGGGATGGGTGCCCGCGCTTCTCTGGATCGTGATCGGCTGCATTCTCATCGGCGGCGTACACGACATGGCCGCCCTCTTCGCCTCGATCCGACACAAGGCCCACACCATCGGCGAGGTGACCACCGAAACCGTCGGCGGACGCGCCCGCTGGCTCTTTCTGCTCATCATCTTCTTCGTCCTCTCCCTGGCGATGGGCGTGTTCGCCATCGAGATGGCCGGCCTGTTCATCGACCTCTCGCCCCAGGCGGTGGTCCCCACCTTCTCCCTGATCATCATCGCGATGATCTTCGGCGTGCTGGTCTACAAGTTTAACTACAACCTGCTGCGGGCGACTCTGCTCGGCATCGGTCTCATGATCCTCACCACCTACCTGGGCCTGGAACTGCCCGTCCCGATCTACCGCCTTTTCATCACCGATCCGCGGGTGACCGAAATCATCCGGTCCACCGACGACCCCGACCTGCCCCAGGTCCACGGTATCCGCGCCACCCGCGCCGGACTCACCCTCCACTACTTTGAAACGCGGGCAGCCAGGGACAGCTCCTTCGTGCCCCTCGCCAACGATGTGAAGCAAGCGCGCGAACGGGGCCGCAGCAGTTGGGTCTACATCCTCCTCGTCTATGCCCTGTGCGCCTCCATCCTGCCCGTCTGGTTCCTGCTTCAGCCGCGCGACTACATCAACTGCTTCCAGCTCTATATCGCCCTCGGCGTGCTCATGCTCGGGTTCATCGTGTGGCATCCCTGGATCCATGCGCCCGCCTGGGGAGGCCTTCCCGCCGCCGCCGGTGATCAGTCGCCGGGCATCATGCCCTTCCTCTTTATCACCATCGCCTGCGGCGCGGTCAGCGGCTTCCACAACCTCGTCTCCAGCGGCACCACCGCACGCCAGATCCGCCGCGAAACCGACGCCCACGTCATCGGTTACGGCGCCATGCTCACCGAAGGCCTGCTGGCCGTCCTGGTCCTCATGGCCTGCGCCGCGGGACTTTCCCGCGCGGAATACGAAACCCAATACGCCCACTGGGCCGGACTCAGCGGCCGGGCGCTCGGCGCATTCCTCACCGGCGCCGGCAACGTCATCTCCCAGCCTTTCCTGCCCCTCTTCGACTCCGCCTCGCACCCGAGCGTCATCTCCTTCTCCCGAAACTTCATGGCCGTCGTGGTGGTCAGCTTCGCCATGACCACCCTCGACTCCGGCACCCGCCTCCTGCGCTACAACATCGAGGAACTCGCCAAGGGCATGAACCTGCGATTCCTTCAGAACCGCTACGTCGCCAGCCTCGTCGCCGTCGTCGCGATCGGTTACTTCGCCCTCATCCGGATCGACGGCAAGCCGGCCGGCGTCGTCCTCTGGCAACTCTTCGGCACGAGCAACCAGCTCCTCGCCGTGCTCGGACTCATGGTAGCCAGTCTGATGCTCTATAAGATGGGAAAACCAGTGATCTACACGCTGCTCCCCATGTTCGTGATGGTCGCGATGGTGTCCTGCGCCATTACCGTCAAACTCGGCGACTTCTACCGCGACTGGCGCGCGACCGGAGAATTCGGACACCTGTCACTCCTGGTTGTCGGCGGAATTCTCGCCATCATGGGCGTCTGGATGCTGCTGGAGGCGTTCCTGGCCTACAGAAGGATGCGGCGTTCACGCACGGCGGAAGCTACCCTCACGGAAACCGCCGCGACCGTCCCCGATTAACCGCGCCGACTCTCCCCTCCGCCCATCGTCACTCTCTCCCCCCTGTCGGCGTTTCGGTTTCGATGTTTCATCGAGTCGCTTCGCGCTGCTTGGGCACCAGCGTCGACGAATGCCCCGGGAAACTCTTGCTCTTCGGATCGATGAATGCCTTGGCATGGTTCACCGCGATCGCCGCCTCCCCGAATCCCGTCGCGATCAGCTTCAGCTTGCCCGGACAACTCACCACGTCGCCCGCCGCGTATACCCCGGGCCGATTCGTCTCCATCTTGCTGCTCACCACGATTCCTTCCTTGTCCATGGTCAGGCCCCAATCGTGAATCGGCCCGAGGGTCGTGCTGAACCCGATATTGATCAGCACGCCGTCGACCTCCAGGTGATCCTCCTGCCCGGTCCGGTTGTCGAAGATCGTCGCGCTCTCCACGTGCGTATTGCCGTGTACCGCCTTGAGCTCGTGGAACGTCCGAATCGTCACCGGCGACTCGTGCAGCTTCTGGACGCTGTCCTCGTGCGCCCGGAAGTGCCCCAGCCGATGGATCAGCGTGATCTTGTCCGTCACGCGCAGCAGATTCAGCGCCCAATCGACCGCCGAGTCGCCGCCGCCCACGATGAGCATCCGCTTGTCACGGCAAGTCTCCATGTCCTTCACGAAATACGATACGCCCCGGCCTTCATACTCCTGGCAGTTCACCCCCGGCAGCCGTTTCGGCGTGAACGAGCCCGCGCCCGCACAGATCACGACCGACAGACCGCGATAGGCTCCCTTGTCCGTTTCCACCTCCAAAACGTGTTCATCGCGCTGCGTCAGGTGCCGGACCTGCTCGTTCAGCACCACCACCGGGTTGTACTGCATGGCCTGCTGGACCAGTTGCTCGACCAGCGCACGGGCCAGAATCGCCGGAAAGCCGGCCACGTCGTAAATGTATTTCTCCGGATACAGCGTGGTCAGTTGCCCGCCAAGCTGCTCGAGGCTGTCCACAATCAAAGGCCGCATCCCGCGCAGGCCGGCGTAATACGCCCCGAACAAGCCCGCGGGTCCGCCTCCCACAATGATCACGTCAAACAAGTCCGCCCCTGCACCACTCATCCCGGCCCTTTCGGTCAAAACACCGCCACCATTATCCGCGCCTCGACCCCATTCGCATAATGCCCGCCGCGCCGACCGCCCGACGTCTTGGCCTTTCAGGCGATCGTCCGCCTGGCCGTTGTAGCATTCCCGTCACAGCTTGATCCCAAAGCGGCCCTAGGCCGCAACCAAACGCGTGGCCGGGCTTCCAGCCCGTGTCCTCACGGGCCAGATGCCCGTGCCACAACAGGCGCGCAAATCACATCGAGCGTTGGCCGTAAGCCGCTATTCCTGCGAGAACGGCACCGCCTGCCCGTCCACGTCCACCACACGCACGGAAAACTCCCAGGCCCGGGGCGAACTCAACGTCAGGACCAGCACCCGGTTGATGCCAGCCGTCAGGTCCAACACCACGTGCCCTCGCTCGCCGGACAACGCCTGTCCCCGTCCCGCCACCATAATCGGATCGCCGTTCAGCCAAACGACAATCCCGTCGCTGCTGTTGATCTCAACGCGGACCGGCTGCATCCCGTGAACGCCGATCTCCGCGTACGCGTACGCCGCCGCGCCTTCGGGCGACCCCGGCACCCGCCCAGGCCTGACCCACCCCGCCGCGCTCGGCGTGTGAACCGCCTTCCATTCGTACTCGCGCCCGCCGATCTCCGCCTGCTTGCTGACGTCCACCCGCCCGCCGGCGCCCAAGAGAGAACGCCGAGCCGCGTCCATCAATCCGCTCGGCCCCTCGACGCCCCCCGCGCCCGTGGCATCCTTGCCGCCCTGCTCATTCCTTAAACCTCCCAAAACCATCGGCCCGACAACTTTCCACTTCGTGATGTATCCTGCCAACAGGCCCGGATCGTAGTCCGATCCCACCTTCCAGAGGTACTCAACGACCTCCTCGAGCATCGGATCCTTCTCCATCAGCAGGGCAGCCGCTTCCAGCACTTCGCGCGCCTCCGCCCGCCGATCCGCCGGCAATTGCATTGCCAGCCGCACCGCCGCACGGCACGCCTCCGGCCAGACAACCTCCTCTCCCAGCAACGGGAACACCGCATCCAACATCCCGACGTCGTCGGGCCCCGCCGTCCTGGCCAAGCCCTCCAACACCGCCTTCGATTCCTCCAGCCCCACCGCCAGCCCAAACAACCTCGAATACAAAGCCGCGGCCGCACTCCTCGCCTCCGCCTCCTGCCGCCGGGCCAACCCCAACAAACCTGTCACCGCCGCCGCTCTCACCTCCCCCGGGCTCTCCTTCGCCACCGCCTCCAGCATCCGTCCATCCTCGTCGTTCGCCACCCGCCCCAACCCCTGCAACGCCGCGCAATAATCCCCCCGACCGACCTGACCTGACTCGTCAGCCGGGTGCCACCTCCACGTGCTCGCGGGCGGTGCCTCATCCGCCCCCCGGGGGGCATGGGTCGCCACGGGCGACTCGCCGTGGCGAGCGAACTTGTCCGCCCGTGTCTCTCCTGCCGAGCCCGTCCTTTCCCCTGCCGACCTCCCCTCCTGCTCTCCCGTTCCCCTGCTCTCCGGTTCCCCTGCTCTCTTACTCTCCTGTTCTTCGAACGCCTTGATCACCGTCCGGATGCGGAGAGAACCTCGGCCTCGAGGCGACCAGGCTCACCTTCGGCGGAGCGCATGCGCGGACCGAACATCGGTCCGGTCGGTGAGATGTCGAAGCCGGCGCAGCGCGGCTGCTCCAGGT
>JAPKGY010000341.1 GCA_026647385.1 Phycisphaerae bacterium
AGATGAAGCACAGTCCCCGCGGCACAAGCAGCTTATAGAGGTAGAACCAGATGGCATAGCCGGCCCCGGCCAGGCGGACGGCGAAGTTCCCGTGGACGATGTCGGACCCGACCGCATGCGTCTTCTGAAAATGAATCGTAACCAGGCTGAGACTGGCGGCCAGCACCAAGAAGGGCAGGAGCCTGCACACGCGTGTGAGAAGCCCGGGGAGTGTCCTCATTTCGCCGGGATAAAGGCTGGTCTTGGATACGCCATCGCCCCGATACGCCCAAAACCGACCGCGAGAGGGGGACTGTCCCCCTCTCTCAGGGCTTCTCGCGAGCCCTCCTGAAGCCTCTGAACGGGCCAGCCGGGCTTGCCGCCACCAACTCAGCCCCAACAGGACCAGGGGAAACGTGGCCGTCGCCGGCTTGGCGAGCAGGGCGAGCAGGAACAGGCCCAGGGCCGCCCAGTAGTGGCGGGACGCCGATCGGGCTTCGAACCGCAGCCAGGCCAGCAGGCTCAGCAGCGAAAACAACATCGGCAGAATGTTCTTGAGCTCGGAAATCCACGTGACCGTCTCGACGTTGACCGGATGGACGGCCCAGATCAGCGCGCAAAGCCAGGCCCCGACAATGCCGAGTTCCACGAACACATGCCAGAGAAGAACCGCGCAGCAGGCGTGCAGAAGCACGTTGACGACGTGATAACCGGCGGGATGAGCCCCGAAGAGCCGCCACTGGACCCACCAGGCGGTGTGGACCATCGGGTAGTAATCGACGGACTCCCGGGTGAACCAGATACGATACAGACCGTCGGGTGCCTGGATCAGTCGGTTTTGCGTGATGTAGATGTCGTTGTCGTCCCAGATGAAATCGGCCTTGAAGCTGGGCAGGTAGGCGATCAGCGTGATCATGAAGAGCACCACGCCCGGCCCCATCCGGGTCATGCCGCTTGCGGCTTCGCCCCTTCGTGCTCCCGACGAAGTATCGACGCCACCTGTCTTCCGGGAAGGCTTTCCCGCTCCTGCTTGCTCCCCGTTTTGGCGGCGACCTCGCATATCGGCTGATTACCTGGCCGCGTTTCGCGGCCGAGAATGTGAGCGTCGAAGCTCCACGGCGATAGTGCCATTGCCTTCCGGTGGAGCTCTCGCGTGAGATCATCTCATAATTCGTGGAAGCGGACAAGGGAGGCCGGCGGGGTGGCCGTCGCGCAGCGAAGGTGAGGTATCATGGCGTTCAGGGGCAGAGCTGCACGATACAACCGAAGTCTCGTGGACCCAGTTCAAGCGAAATCACGTCTTGGTTGCCGCGCGTTGTCGGCTGGATCGGCCGATCGTTCCACGCGTCGCGGTATGTAGCTCCAGGCACATGGTCGATGGCGAGCACGTCGGCACGAACGGTGTGATACGCCGCATTGTACAACGTCCAGGCGGTCTCGTTGGGCGCGGAGAAACGGTTTGCCAGGATGTCGCGGTGACGGGTCGGTATCAGGGGAACCGCATCGAGGGAGGTGAAAGCGTTTCGATACCGGCGGAGGATACGATGCGTCTTGCCGATGGTCGCACGTGTTTCGGGCGTAAACCAATCCTCGGCGATGCCTTCGAGCCATATCCCCTCGCCGTTGAAGAAGATGCGTTTGACCGCCTGGCGGTCGTCGTTCAATGGTGCGTCGCAGGCGATGATTTCGAAGGTCTTGAAATCGGGCAGGGCGAATCGGGTCATATTCAGGGCGACGGGTGCCAGGGATTCGATCGTACACGCGATGGCGTAGGTGAAACTGCCGTCCTGGTACTGCGAGGTCACATCCGTCGGCGTATCCTCGGTGTAGAGGACCGAGTCGCGCGGGATCGCCTGTCGCACCTTTTGCGTCAACGCCGCCTCGTCCCGCAGCGGCGAGGTGGGGACGGGGTGACCGTGATTCGGGTTGTGGCAGAGGTATATGGAGGCGTTGCCGAACTGGTCGATGTAATAGCCGTTCGCGCCGCTCTCGCGGGCCACCCGGCTGAAGGTTTCGGTCAGGTAGTCCTGCCACGCCACGAGGTGCGGGCACATGTTCTTCTGGGGCGCGAAGAGGGAGTACGGACTACCGTCGGCCTGCAGCATCTGCCATTCTTCGGCGTGCGATTGGAATACATTCGACTTCGGATTGACCAGATAGCCCTCGATATACAGGCCGACGGGGATGCCTGTTTCCTGCACTTGCCTGATTTGCGCGGCGAACTGATCCAGGCCGCCAAGGTACTCCCATGGATTGTAATCGCCACGACAACCGCGGGTGGGGGTGCAATCCCAGTCGAACAGGTGCAGGTAATCGATTCCGCCGAACGCGTGTGCATCCGCCTGGACGACGGAAAGCAGGTCCAGCCTCCCGGTCTTTGGGTCGAAGATTCCACTGGGCCGGGGCATGGCCAGATGCAGGAACTGCTGGCGGAGATTGAAGACTTCCCGGAACCATTGCTTCCGCTCGACCGCGGGGCGATACCACCCGGCGAGCCATTGGCGATATGCCCGCAGAGCATCATGCCAGTCGCCACGGTGTGCTCCGAGGACCGCGGCAGGTAACGTCCAGTGTTGCTTCGGTTGCAGGACCGTGGGCCAGTACTCCACGCCGACGTCGATACTCGTTTTTTTCTTCAGCCGGTAGGTCTTGGGGGTATTGGACGTGTCGCGAACCATGATGTACCAACCGCCGGCCTCCGGATGGTATACGTCGATGAATTGCAGAGGGAAACGGCCGCCGCAGGGTTCCCTGAGATCGACCTCGGAGGCGCTGATCGCACAACCCCTGCGTGGAAAACAGTACATGAGGTCTTGCGGATCGCCGCCGGGGCTCAGGCCGGAAAGCCGGGGGAAGGTGGCTGTGACCGTGACCGGCTGCTCCGTGTTGTTGACGAGTTCCAAAGTGAGTTCGATTTCGCCGTTTGATAGAGGCTTGGCATCCAGCTTGGCCTCGACCGTGCCGGGCGACTCGATGGTGTAGAGACGCGATGGTGATGAGAGCCATGCGGATTGTGTCAGGAGATTGGCGAGCGCGGTCGCCTCCTGTTGATTCGAAAGAGCCAGGGTCGCGATTTGGGTCGCAATGGCGTCGGAGGGGGGCGCGGAGGCCCGCGCGAGCGGCGGCGAAGGGCTCGTGTATGGCTCGGAGGCTCGCTCTTGCGGTTTGGGGCCGACGGTCAACGCCATCAGCAGAAACTGTCCCTGGCGCATGCCATCGACGAGGCTCAATCGTTTGATAATCCCTGGGCGTGTCGGTTGGACAACATAGACTCCAGGCTCCTGGACGATGACATGCTGCCCGCAAGGGAACCTCGCGGGGAAGACCAGGTCGTTGGTGCCGTCGGCGTATTCGAGGCGGACGACGAACCGTTCGACCTGGCGAACCTGAACCAGCGGACCGGCACCGATGGATGGACTCTCCTGGCCTGTGAATCTCGCTCCCATCAGCAGATACAAGCTTTCCGGGGCGCATCCCAGATCGACGGCGACCTCGTCCCGGTTCTCCAAAGATGTCGCCAATACCTGTGGGTCAGGCGCGGGGAGCTGGAAAGGGATGTTCTCGACGGTTACCCGTCGCTGTTCGAAAGGATTTGGTTCGATACCCAGGCTGTCAAGCCAGGGCCTGGCCCGGGTATTGGGATCAAACCCGATCGGACGATATCGTTCGGCCTGAAGCCATCCCTCCCGGATAGTCAGACGGTCATGGAGCGAGGTGGTCGTCCGCTCGGGAGCGAAGCGGATCGAGGCGATTTCGACGTAGGCGTCCGCCGCGGCCGCCTGAACCTGCACCGCCAGGGCCGCGACTTGCATGGGCGGCACCTCGACGCTCAATTGATGCCATAACTCGTCATCGATGATGGAGGACAGCGGTATCGCGGTGAACTCGCGCACGCTTTTGCCGATCGGTTGACCGATGAGATGAATGAAATAATCGCGGGTGCGATCGATGCCGCGAGCTCGATAGCGAACCGTCGCGACCGGCCGGCCCGCGGTTGAGATGGGCTGAGCCGGCACGTACCGCCATTTCATGCCGCGTCCGGGCGGAGCGGCCGTGAATCGCAGACCTTCCCCGGGAATCACCGCATGTTCGGCGGACGGATTGCTCAACCACCCCGCTTCCGGCCGCCAGAGCACAGCCGAAGACAAGTCCAGTGAGTGGGGCGCCGCCGATCCCTGCCGGCTGGCCGGGGAGGAAGAAGCGCCGGGGAGAAACGGAAAGATGACAAGAACAGCGAATAATCCGGGCATCGGGGATATCTCCCGAATCATGACATGCATCCGCTACTTCGCCACTCCGGCGATGGAGCCTCCGGGATGTTACCGCACGACAACGATGCCGTGCGAATCGGTGCCGCCGGCGCCTTGGACATGAACGCGAAGCCGATACGTTGCACCGGCCTTCTTGGCGGGGAGCTTCAGATGGTATGTATTCCCCTGGTTCACGGCGCCGGTTATGCCGGGGTGTTCGTCGCGGCCGATCTCCCTCCCATCTTCCAGCAGGGTTACCGAGTGTATTCGGACGGCATGTTCCCCGCGCTGGTAGAGCAATTGCACGACCAGCGGGCCCGGCTTCTCGATCCCTGTCGTAATGTCCCATTCCAGGTTCTTCCAGGTTTGTTCGATCACCGTGGGATCCCACGTGCCAATTGGCTTGGCGGGCTCGAAGCAGGGGATGTCCAGGGCGGCAAGCCGTGGGAGAAACGCGTGCAGCCGGTCTCTGAACTCGTCGGCGTTCCGTTTGTCCTGGGGAGTCCAGCCAACCTCGGCCAAGGCCAGGATACGAGGGAAGGTCTTCTCGAGCACACGTTCATCCGTCACAAGTTCGGTCCAGAGTTGAGCCTGCGGGCCGAGAACGAGTGAGGCCTGTTCGGGGGAAAGGCCGCGAACCGGGTCGAGTGCATAGACCCTGGCGATGTCCAGCGAATTGCCACCGAAAGCG
>JAPKGY010000342.1 GCA_026647385.1 Phycisphaerae bacterium
GTCAGCCGCACTGCCTTCGCCAACGTCGGTCGTATCGACCCAGACCACCTCGACGCGGGCTCCGCAAGCCGCGCCCGCGTGCTCCAGCGCGTGCAGAATGCTCGCATAGCTGTCCCGCACGGAGGTGTATTTGCCGATCATCCCGATCCGCACTTGCTTCCTGGCGGTCACGAGTCGCTGTACGAAAGAGTTCCATTCCTCGCGGCGTCGTACCTCCGTCTCGGGATGGACCCGGTCCTGAAGCTGGAGGATCTGCACGACAGCCTCGTCGATCCCCGCATTCTGGATCATGTCCGGAATGACGTATATGGATTCGCAGTCGTGCATCGAAAAGAGCCGCTCTATCGGCACGTTGCTGTAAAGGGCCAGCTTTTCGAGCACCTTGCGGCTGGTCGGCTCCTTCCCCCGGCAGGCGATGATGTCCGGGCGGATACCCGCCGCCTGCAGGCTCCGCAGGCCCAGTTGGGCGGCTTTCGACTTCTGCTCGCCGAGCATCGGCGGATTGATCACGTACGTCAACGCCACGAAGGCACACGAACCCGGCCCCTCCTCGAACGCCATCTCCCGGGCAGCCTCGATGAAATACGCGTTCTCCACGTCGCCGACCGTCCCGCCAACCTCGCAGAACACGACGTCCGCGGCGCTGGCGGCCGCCAGCTCCCGAAGCTTGATCTTCACCTCGCCGGTCACGTGCGGAATCATCTGCACGTCCCGGCCGAGATAGCTTCCCTTCCGCTCCTTCTCGAGCACGCGAGTGAAGATCTGCCCGCTGGTCGCGAAATTGAGCCGGCTCAGGTCCTGGTCGAGCACCCGCTCGTACGTGCCCAGGTCCATGTCCGTCTCCATGCCGTCGTCCAGCACGTAGACCTCGCCGTGCCGATAAGGGTTCAACGTCCCCGAATCGATGTTCAGGTACCCTTCGAGCTTGATCGGCGCCACCGTCAGCCCCTTGTCCTGCAGACACTTGGCCAGCGAACTGGAGAAGATCCCCTTGCCCAATCCGCTCATCACCGTGCCGAAGACGAACACATACTTCGTCTTGCCCGGCTTGTAACCCGCCGGCATCGGCGCGTAGAACTCGGTCTCGTCCGACACGTTACTCAGCGACGAAAGAATGTGTTCCGTGCTCATGGCTTGCTCCCATCCGTGTTCTAACCGCCAATCTCACTCCTGCCGGACCACCGTTAAGCCCAGCCGACACCCTGGGGTCGACCACTCTCAACGGGAAGATGACTACCGACTATTGTCCAATGCCTGACGTCTAACGTCTAACGAAACACGAAACCGATTGGTCGCCATTGGGCATTGGGTATTTCCTCATTCCTTGGACATTCGTCCTCAAACACTCGACATCCCGTCTCTCGCGCCGGGTGCTACGCCCGAATTTCGCGGATTCGTCCTGGTCGGCGTGGCAACCAGGGCGAACTCGCATGGCGTACCCCATTACTCTACCGCCCCGCCGCTCGCAGGCGGACCCGTTCGACGAAGGCCGCATACTGCTGTGGCGTGTCAATCCCGGTGCTCGCCCGCTCGATTACCGCCATGGCGATCCGCCGGCCCATGTCCAGCACCCGAAGCTGCTCGAGTTTCTCAGCCAACTCCAGCCGGCTGGGCGGCGTGCGGGTCATCTCCTCCAGAAACGCCGGCCTGTACGCATAGATCCCCAGGTGCAGCAGATACTGGCTCGGGTCGGTCACCCGCCCCTCGGAATCCCGCGGGTACGGGATCACCGACCGACTGAAGTAAATCGCGTCCCCGCATGAGCTTATGATCACTTTCACGCACGCGGGATTGTGTACGTCCTCGACCCGTCCAAACCGGCAGGCCAGCGAACCCATGTCCGCGTCAGGCCGGTCGGCCATCATCTCGACCAGCGTGTCGATCGCCCCCGGCTCCATCTCCGGCTCGTCGCCCTGGACGTTGACCACCAGGTCCGTCCGCAACTCCTTGGCGGCCTCCGCCACCCGGTCCGTCCCGCTCGGGTGGTCCGGACGGGTCATCACCGCCTCGCCCCCGAACGCCCGCACCGCCGCCGCGATCCGCTCGTCGTCCGTCGCCACCAGCACACGGTCGATCCGACGGGCACGGGCAACCGCCTCGTACACGTGCTGAATCAACGGTTTGCCGGTCTGAGCGGCGAGAGGTTTCCCCGGAAATCGCGTGGATCCGTAGCGGGCGGGAATGATGGCGGTGGCCAACAAGGCGGCGGCCTTTTCAGCAGAAAGCCCCACTTGCACCGGACAACCCACGATACTAAGGGCGCCCCGCGGGCTTGTCAAAGACAAAACCGGACGGACCTCCCTCTTGTTCCACGGCAGGGAGCCCGCCAAGCGTGGGACCACTCCGGAGCTTTCGGGTATAATACCTTCGAGGTGACCAATGGCCTACAAAGGCAAAGCCAAAAACGGCGTGGTACTCCTCGAAGGAGATGTTTCGCCACCCGAGAACGCCGAGGTCAACGCCGAACTCGTCGATCCGGGCGCGTCTCAACCGCCGCCATCGTGGGCCGAGGTTTCCAAGGATGCCATCGGCACCGTGGATGACCTTTTGCCCCGTATGGCCGCGAACCACGACCTCTACATCCACGGAACGATCAAGCAATGAAGGCCTGTTTCGCCGACACGTTCTACTTCCTGGCGATGCTCACTCCCCGTCATCATTCACCTGTTCGGGCCGTGCAACTTTCTCGATCGTTGACCTGTCCTCTGGTCACGACAACCAGGGTACCGTCCGAGTTGGCGGACGCGATGTGCCTGTCTCCCCGACGGGAGCGGTTTGGCGTGTTCCTACAGCAGTTACGCCGCGAGCCGAGAACCATTATTATTCCCACAAGCGACGAGGGCTTTGAGCCTGGCTTGGATCTCTCCCTTTCCCGTTCGGACGAGGATTCGTCGCTGACCGATTGCATCTCGTTCGTGGTCATGCAGCGGGAAGGGCTGACCGACGCCCTCACAGGGGACCGGCACTACGAGCAGGCCGGGTTTGTCGCGCTATTGAAGTGAGTCGATAAGGCAACCGGCCGGGCGGCCGGGCCCTGCTTCGACTCAGTGAATACGTGAACGTTCCTCGGGTTCGTCCGGACGCAAGGCCCGGTCGTACTCGGTCGAACGGCCATATCACAACACTGGAGCGGTGTCACCGTGGCTCGATACCCCCTTTTCGTCCGACGGGACCTTGACGGATTCTTCGGCCTGGCGATCGACAACCTCGTCCAGATGCTGCTGATCGTCAGCTTGTGCGGCACACTCTGCGGCATGACCGGCCCATACGCCTACCTCATCACCCAGCGCATCCTGCCCGGCGTGGCCGTCTCGGTCCTGATCGGCAACCTGTTCTACGCCGCCCAGGCACACTGGGTCGCCCGCCGCGAGAAACGCTCCGATGTCACCGCCCTGCCATACGGCATTAACACCCCCTCGCTGCTCGTCTACGTCTTCTTCGTCATGGTTCCGGTCTATCAGAACACCCATAACCCCGAACTCGCCTGGAAAATGGGGCTCATCGCCTGCCTCGGCAGCGGTCTCATCGAGTTCATCGGCGCCTTCGTGGCCGAACGCGTTCGCCGGAACACGCCGCGAGCCGCTCTGCTCAGCACGCTGGCCGGCATCGCGATCACCTTCATCTCGATGACCTTCGCCCTCCAGATCTGGCAAAGACCGCTCGTCGCCATGGTTCCGATGGCCATCGTGCTGCTCGTCTACTTCTCGCACATCCGGTTCCCGCTGGGACTGCCCGGCGGGTTCGTCGCGGTCGTGCTCGGCACGGGCCTGGCCTGGGCATGCTCGATGCTGGGAATTCCCAGTGACGTACCCATGAGCGTCGAGGCGGTCCGGGACGCATGGGGCCAGCATGGCCGCTACCTGCCGCAATGGTTCGGCCAGGACATCTGGGACACGATCGTCCGGAACCCCGGGCAGGTGCTGCCCTACCTCTCGGTTATCATTCCCATGGGCCTGTTTAACGTCATCGGCAGCCTGCAGAACATCGAATCCGCCGAAGCCGGCGGCGACGTTTTCGCCACCGGCCCGTCGCTGGCGGTCAATGGCATCGGCACGCTGGCGGCTGCACTGTGCGGGAGTTGCTTCCCGACGACGATCTACATCGGCCACCCCGGCTGGAAAGGGCTCGGAGCCCGGGCGGGTTATTCCACGCTCAACGGCGTGTTCGTCACCGTCGTCTGTCTGACCGGCACCGTCCCGCTCATCGCAAAAGTTGTGCCTCTGGAAGCAGGTATCGCCATCGTGCTCTGGATCGGAGTGGTCATCACCGCCCAGGCGTTCCAGACCTCACCGCTTCGCCACGCGCCCGCCGCCGCCATCGGTCTGTTCCCCGCCATCGCCGCCTGGGGCGCCACGGTGGTGGCCGGCACCTTCCTGGCCGCAAACCAGAACCCGGCCAACGGCTCGCTTCGCTTCGTCGCTCAAACCGACTGGCCCGCGGTCGCAGCCGTCGCGCCCGCTTCGACCGCACCGGCCACCGCGCCGGAGGCTCCCCCTGCACCGGTCCGCTTCGTGGCCGCCACTGAGCAAGACCTCATCGAATCCCACAACGGCCAGTTGGGCCTGAACACTCAGCTCAACGGCTTCCTCCTCCATGGTCTGAACACTCTCGAACGCGGCTACATCTTCACCTGCATGATCCTGGCCGCCATCTCCGCATTCCTCATCGACCGCCGCTTCTACCACGCCGCCTGCTGGGCGGTGGCCGGGGCCGTTCTCACGCTCCTCGGACTCATGCACGCCTACCAACTCAGCGGTAATACCGTCGACTATCTGCTCGCCTTCACCGCACCGGCCGAGGGCGCCTTCTCCTATCGAGCGTACCCCCTCGTCTTCCGGAGATCGGCCGATGAAGGTCAGCCCGGCTTCCCGGCAGCGTTGGGCAAAAGCGGGGTTTTCCGCCAAAAATCCGTAG
>JAPKGY010000343.1 GCA_026647385.1 Phycisphaerae bacterium
ATGACCGAGGGAAAATTGGGCGAGAAGTTCGTGGAAGGTTCCGGCAAGGTCACCCGCGTGTGGGTGTATGAGAACGGTTGGAAGCTCGTGCACGAGCACATGAGCGAAAAAATATTCACCCAGCACCAGATGTAACGGCCATGTTTGCACGAGAAGCGTTTTTCAAAGACATAAGTATCGCGGCTGTCCCGTATGAGATCCCGGAAGAATCTCTTCGCCTGGTCGCTCGCTTCCGCGTAGACCAGATCGTCCAGGGCCAGGTCCGCCATCTCGCTCTCCCCGTAGCCGAGCATCTCCTGAAACGCGCGGTTCGTTTTCGTGAACCGCCCGTCCAGCGTCATGGTTGCAACGCCCACGGGGGCCTGTTCGAAAACCGTCCTGAACTTCTCCTCGCTGGCCTGCAGGGACTCCTCCGCCTGCTGGCGGGCCAGGACCTCGCCGTGCAGCGCGTCCACGGTACGCTGCAAGTCCCGGGTTCGCTCCAACACGCGACGTTCCAGTTCGTCCCGGGCTTCGCGCAACTGCTCCGTCAGCCTCGCCCTCGCCGCCTCCAGCCGGTGACGCTCCTCCGCGTACGCGATCGTGCGGACCAAAAGCCGGCTGTCCACCTGCCCCTTGACCAGGTACTCCCGCGCCCCGCCGCGAATCGCCTGGATGCCCAGGGCCTCATCGTCCTGCCCGGTCAACACGATGATCGGCAGCAGCGGGATCGCTTCGCGGCATCGGTGGACGGTTTCGAGTCCATGGCTGTCCGGAAGGGACAGGTCCAGCAGGACGACGTCGAAGTTCGCCTCGTCGCTCGCCAAGGCGACGGCCTCCTTGAGGGACGACGCGTGGGAGATCGCGAAGGCACCGATGCCCGCGTCGACGAGCAGCTCCCGAAACAGCCGGTAATCGGCTGGATTGTCTTCGATCAGCAGGATTCTGGTAGCGTCCCCGTCCATGACCGTCTCATTCATTTTGCCGGCAACCGCACCACCGTAAGCCAGAAGTTCTCGATCGACTTGATCACGTGCATGAACTGCTGAAAGTCGACGGGCTTGGTGATGTAACAGTTGCAGTGCAGGTTGTAGGCCCGGACGACGTCCTCGTCCGCTTGCGACGTCGTCAGGATGACGACGGGTATCCGTTTCAAATCCTGATCCTTCTTGACCTCATCGAGGACCTCCCGGCCATCCTTGCGAGGCAGGTTCAGGTCCAGCAGGATCATGTCCGGCCGCGGCGCCTTGGCGTACCGCTCCTGGCGGCGCAGAAACTGCATCGCCTTGATGCCGTCATCCACCACGTTGAGGTTATTCAGCACCTTGGCCTCCTTGAGCGCCTCCTTGGCCAGGCGTACGTCGGCGGGACTATCCTCAACAAGCAGGATTTCGACGGGTTTCATTTGCGACCAACTCATTGGGCCCTCCTGGAAGGGTGAAATAGAACGACGAACCCCGGCCGGGCTCGGACTCCACCCAGATTCGGCCGCCGTGGCGCTCGACGATGCGTTTGCAGATGGACAGGCCGATCCCGGTCCCCGAATACTCCTCCCGGCCGTGGAGCCGCTGGAACACCTCGAAAATACGATCGAAGAACCGCGACTCCATACCGATGCCGTTATCGCGGACCACGAACTGCCATTCGTCGCCCGAGGGGCGCACGGCGATGGCGATCCTCGGGGGTCCGGACCCGCAGAATTTGATGGCGTTCCCGATAAGATTCTGGAAAAGCTGCGTCAGTTGCCTCCCATCCGCCCAGACCGCCGGCAGAGGCTCGTGGGTCACGATCGCGCCGCTCTCACCGATGGCCATGGCAAGATTGGCGAGGGCGATGCGCAGGGCCTCGTTGCAGTCGGTCCGTTCCAGTTGCCGGCCGTGAGTGCCGACGCGCGAATAGCTGAGCAGATCCCGGATCAGTTGCTGCATCCGCGTCGCCCCGTCCACCGCGAATTGAATGAACTCGTTCGCATCCTGATCGATCCGATCGTGATACCGGCGTTGGAGCAACTGCAGATAGCCGGAGACCGCCCGCAACGGCTCCTGCAGGTCGTGGGAGGCCACGTACGCAAACTGCTCGAGATCCTCGTTCGAGCGGGCGAGGTCGGCCGCGACCTTTCGCAGGGCCTCCTCGGCGCGCTTGACCTCGGTGATGTCCCGCCCGTAAACGTTCACGTACGGGCCGTCGACGATCGGAGCGAGAATGCACGAGAAGATGCGGTCGCCGCAGTCGACTTCCACCTCCCGGTTCAGGCCCTCCCGGATCGTGGAGGTCACCAGCATACGCCAGTCGTCCGGGAGCGGCTCACCGACTCGACACCGCCAGACATTCAACACCGGCGTGCTGGCCGCGTTCGCATACTGGATGACCCCGCCGGCTTCCACCCTGACGACCGGATTCGGGTTTTCCGACGGGAATCGGGCCAGGCTTTCGTTCAACTGCTCCACCCGCTTCCGCTCGGTGATGTTGTTCAGGGTCAGTATGACATGCCGCTCCTCGCTGATAACCAGCGGATCGGCGCAGATCTCGAGCCACAAGCCGACCTGTTTCCCGTCGATCTGAAGGCTGGCCTGCGTCTCGATATCGTGGAGCGGCTGCCCGGTGCGCAACACCGACTCGAACGTGTTGCGGATCGGACAGGCGGGGCAATGGGCGGTCCGTCCGCACCCCGCCGGATCGTTGACGGCGTGTATGCAGCCGAGGCCCGCGCCGGGCTGGTCCCCGAGAATCACCGCGGCGTTCTTGCCCACCCATCGGAGGACCACGTCGTTAACCCGCCTGACGGAACCATCCGCGGCAATCAGAAGCATTCCAATGCTCACCGCGTCAAAGATCGCCTGCAGATTGGCTCGTTCCTGATTCAGCGTCGCCTCAGCCCGCTTCTGCGCGGTGATGTCCTGGACGATGCCCAACATGCGCACGGGAACCCCGTCGGCATCCCGGTAAACCTCACCCGTTTCGGCGACCCAGCGAACGGCGCCGTCCGGGCAGACGATCCGATGGTGGATCGCATAATCCTGAGACCCTTCGAGTGCGGCCGCCACCGAATCGATGACGAATTGCCGATCCTCCGGATGGACGCAGCACAGAAACGCCTCGTAGGTACGGGCGAACTGCCCGGGCTCGAAGCCGAACAGCGGCTCAATCTGCTCCGACCAGTGCAAAGCACCCGTCGTGATGTTCCAGTCCCAACTGCCGATCTTGCCCGCTCGCTGGGCCATCGCGTAGCGGAATTCGCTCTCCTTTAACGCACGAGTCACCTCCTCGTGCCTCTCAAGGGCTTTGTCGAACGCGGCGCCCAGGCGGCGCAATTCGCGAATGGTCAGCCCATCCTCCCCTGCCCCCTCACCACCGCCTCCGGTTCCAGCCGCGCGGGCTTCGAGCCGTCGGACCTCCCGAACGATTCGACGGCCGAGCAGGAACGCGGTCGCACCCGACAGAGACAGAACGACCGCGATCATTCCCAACGACCGGTTCAGCGTCTGAAGCACGGGGGCGAGGATGACCGACCGCTCCCGATCGGCGCCCACAACCCACCCGATCCCCGGAACGGGCACGCGAGCACCGATCCGGGAAGGCTCGTTTGAGGTCGCCGGGATCTCTCCAACCGCCTCGCGACCGCTCAGCGCCTCGGCCAGCAGATGATCCTGATTTCGCCGCGACTCGCGCGGCGGAGGCTTGTCCGAATTGCTCATGACGGGGACGCCGTCGCCGTCGAACACGGTCACGACCGTCGACTCCGAATGCCCCGCATGCAGCATATGACTTGCACCGGCCGGGTCCAGCTCCGCCAGGATCACGCTTTGCAGCTTGTCCCCGTCCCGGACGGCGCAGGCCACGACGAAAGTCAACTCGCCCGTAAACCGGCTGCTGAGCAGACTGCTGACCGACCACGGCTTTCTGCCGGTGGCGATATCCTGAAAATAGGATTGATCGCCCAGGCGCGTGCCGACCCTGCTGAGGTCGCTGGACGCCGTCACAACACCATCGAGATCGGCAATCGAAATGATCCGAATCGAGGGATACCGATCGGCGCTGGCCTTCACGAATTGATGCAACGGGTCCGGGCTGTGGGGCCGGAGCAAGACCAAGGCCGCCCCAAGGGCTTCCTCGAGACGGCGAGCGTCCTGGATGAACTCACCGACGCTCGCCGCCGCGGACCGGGCCAGCTCCAGACCGGCCTCCCTTGCGCGGCTCATCCGGGTGTCGTACCACATGTAGTAGGTGTAACCGGCGAGCAACCCCGTCGGAAGAAGTGCGACGGCCAGAACGAGCAGCAGCGCCTTCCTGATGGTCACCTGTCGGGCTTGGAGCGAATCTCTCAAGACCGTGTCTCCCGTTCCCCGGAAACCAGCGGTGGGAGTCAGCCGTCTGTCCACCTCGCCCGCCGTTCCCGCGGTCCATCCCGGAAATGCACTACCTGCGAGGCCTGCCATTTTAACGTGATGCCGGGTCGCTACAACACATACCCCGGCCGAACCGCTCGGTCCATCCCATGCAGGGGCTCTGTATCCGAGCTTCAGTTTACCGAGTGGGACACGATTGGGTATCGGGCAATCCCCTAGAGTGCAGTTAGGAGATCCCTCCAAGGTGGTTTTGAGGTCCCGGCCGATACCCGCCGACTTCCTGTCCCCATAGATTCCCTGATGAAGCACAGCCGGAGGCGCGGCCCGACGCCGAAGCAGTGCGCGGAGCCGCGCTCCCGACGGCGGGCGGGACGAGATCGGAGGAGGTTGATTGGCCTTGTCACGCGGAAGGAGACAGAACCATGAGAAGCACAACTCCACACACGGCGGCAACCAACACGCTCAACGAGCATCGGATGTGGTATGCACCGCACCCGAGTCTGAAGAAACCATCGACGGCCAAGGACGCTTGTACCCTCACGGACCGGATCGCATCCAATCTTGACCTGGG
>JAPKGY010000344.1 GCA_026647385.1 Phycisphaerae bacterium
AGACGACGGATTGGCACCCGGATCCTGAGTCCGTCTCCTGCCTCTCCGCGCAGCACGCCCCGCGAGTACGCAGGCGTGGCACCTCGCCAGAGGGACATGCCGCGTCCAGGATCGGTTTGCATTGACAATCAGTCGCGATCGTCGACGTCCTGGTACTCCTCCAGCCAGGCCATCTGGATTGCCTCGAGCTTGGCCTCGTTCGACAACCTCGGATCGTCGTCGAACTCCGGCAGGCGGCAGACCATGTCGTGCAATGACGTGAAGCGGACCTCGAGCGGGTCCTGCTCGGGATACTGTGCATACAGGCGTTCGGCGATGTCCTGAGAATCGATCCATTTGAGTTTCATGATCGTCCTCCTTGAGCCCGGTGGCTCCCTTTTTCGCCGGGAACGTTTCCCTTCAAGTCTGGGGTTTGCCCTCGCGTGAAAGATTCCGATTCCATTCCGGGATCTCGACGACGAGGTCGCGGGTGCCGTCCGGAACGCACTGGCACCCCAGCCGCGACTCGGGCGTGATCCCGTACGCCTCATCGAGCTGATCCTCCTCGTCGTCCGACGTCTCGCTGCACGTGTCGAGTCCCTCGCGGACGATCACATGGCAGGTCGAGCACGCGCAAACACCGCCGCAGGCGTGATCCAGGTCGATGCCGTGGTGCAGGGCGATGTCCAGAATGCTGCCCGGCTGGCCGTGATCGCCGTAGGGAAGCTCCTCCGGTTTCACCTCCACCGTCTTGTTCATCGGCAGAAAGGTGATCCTGAACGCCCGGGTCGGAAGCCGGATTTCCGCTGCCTGAATGTAAGGATTCTGCCCGCCCATGTCTGATTCTCCCGTTGCCGCCTCCGTTTCCCGACCGCTCCGTTCATCGGTGCCCGCTCGAGGTATTCGCGTCGTCCGCCTGGCTGAGCGTCCGGGTGATGGCCAGTTCCGCCAGGCGCACCGTCTTGCGATCGAACGCCTGGAGCGCCTCGAACAGCCGGTCGGCATCCTGGGACGTCTCCGCCATCGCCCGCAGCTCGCGGATCGATCCCTCTATTGTAGCCCTCTCCTCGTTGTTTAACCCGTCGCCCGCCCGCTCGAGCATCTGCTCGGTTTTCTGCGTGTCGAAGACCACCTGGTTGCGCAGATCGATTAACCGGTGGGCCTGCATGTCCTCTCGGGCGTGGGCGTACGCCTCCCTCTCCATCCGTTCGACTTCCTCAGCCGTCAGGCCGTGCGTCGGGACGATCTGGATGCTCGCCTCCCGCCCGCTGCGTTCCTCGCGAGCCGACACGTTCAGGATGCCGTTCTCGTCGATCAGGAACGTGACCAGCAGTTTCGGTATCCCCGCCGGCATGGGGGGGATGCCGCGCAGCTCGAACTCGCCGAGCGAACGGCAATCCTTCGCCAGCTCGCGCTCGCCCTGCAGCACGTTGATCTTCACGTTGGTCTGCCCGTCGACGAACGTGCTGAATCGCTCGGTCGCCTGGCAGGGGATGCGGCTGTTTCGCAGAATCAGCTTGCCCATGGCCCCGCCGAGCGTCTCGATGCCCAACGACAGCGGAATCACGTCCAGCAGCAGCGCGTCGCGCCGCACCCCGCCGAGAATCCCCGCCTGGACGGCCGCCCCCAACGCGACCACCTCGTCCGGGTTCAACGCCGTGTATGGCTTGCGTCCGAACAACTCCTCCACGCGCTGCCGCACCCGCGGCATGCGCGTGCTGCCGCCGACGAGCACCACTTGATCGATCGACCCCGGCTCGAGATGGGCGTCGGCCAAAGCCCGCCGGCACGAATCGAGCGTGCGCTCCACCCACGGCTCGATCATGGCCTCGAATTCCTCGCGCGTCAGTGTGCGGCGATACAGGCGGCCCTGCCCGAGATCGATTTCCAGCGAGGCCTTGGCCTCCGTACTCAGGTGGATCTTGATGTTCTCAGCCAGCGTCCGCAAGGCCTGCCGGGTGGCGGGCGATTCGATCTCCAGGCCGAATTGCTCGCGGATCTCGCGCTGAACGAGGGTGATGATCTCGCGATCCATGTCGTCGCCGCCCAGCCGGGTGTCGCCGTGCGTGCTCAGAACCTCGAACACGTCCTCGACGATGCGCAGGATCGAAACGTCAAACGTTCCTCCGCCGAGGTCGTAGACCGCGATGATCGATTCAGCCCCGGTCGGCCCGCTCTGTTCCGGCTTCTGCCCGTCGCCCGATGAACAGGCGCCCGCGAGCGGCAGCACCGATGCCCCGCCCTTGGGCGCCGGGGGGCGTTCGTGTTCGAACAGGCCGCGAACGCCCAGCCCGTAGGCCAGAGCGGCGGCCGTCGGCTCGTTGATGATCCTCAGAACCTCCAGCCCGGCGATTCTGCCCGCGTCGCGCGTCGCCTGGCGCTGGGCGTCGTCGAAGTACGCCGGCACGGTGATCACCGCCCTGCGCACGTCGCAACCGAGTTGCCGGCACGCCCGTTCCCGCAGCTCGCGCAGGATGTGCGCGCTCAACTCCGGCGGGGTGAGCACCTGCCCGTCGATTTCGATCCCGGCGATGTCCCGATCCGCCTCGCCCGCGACGCGCTTGACCACCTTGTACGGCAACTGGGCCAGCTCGCCGCCGGCCGCCAGCTCGTCGAAGCCCCGGCCCATAAGCCGCTTGATCGAGTAGACCGTCGACGTGGGGTTTTCGACGGCGTGTTCCTTGGCCTTCCAGCCGACCGTGACCCGCCCGTCCGACCCCAGCGTCATGAACGATGGGACCCGGCCTTCTCCCCTCGCATCGCGCAGGATGCGCGGGCCGGCTTCATCGCACACCGCCACCAGGGAGTTCGTCGTCCCCAGGTCGATTCCCATCACAATGTCCCGTTGCTCGCTCATGACCGATTCCGTCCGTGCCGCACCGCCTCACTCACGCCGACCGCGTTTGCTCCAGCAGGCTGTTCCAGTATTTGATCGTGTTGAGCTGCTCGCGAAGTCGCCGGCGAATGTCCACGTGCCAGCATTCGAGTTGGCGGGCCAGGTCTCCGATCCGATCGAGCGTTTCCCGGCGCCGGGATTCGATCTCGGCGCGGATCGCCCGCATCCGCTCGGCATCCCCCGACTCTCGCGCCTCCTCGAACTCCTCGCGGAGCACCATGATCTCGCCGAGCAGGTCCGGGGGAACGTCCTTCATCTCCGATGCCCGCGGTCCGCCCGCCATGGCGAGCATGTACTCGGCCCGGGCGACCGGATCGCGCAGGGTCTCGTAGGCCCGGTTCAGCTCGGCGCTCAGCGTGAGCGCCTGCATCCGCTGATCGGGATTGGCCCCGGCGATGTCGGGGTGGATCACCCGGCTCATCGACAGGTACTTTCCGTGCAACGCCTTCAGGTCGATATCGTAGTTCGGCGGCAGGCCGAACAGCTCGAACGAGTCGAACGTCTCCGCGGGCAGTTGTGCGAGCGTGCCGCAGGCCGAACAGGCGACGGGCGAATCCATCACCTGCCGGCATTCGGCGCAGCGCGTGGGCAGGGTTGGTTGTTTTTGGCGTTCCACGGCAGCTCGTCTCCTCTGATGTTCGAGATCACGGGTGAGTTCTCCAATCGCCGGCTGCACCCCGCTCGCGGGCCCGGGCTCGAGCAGCCCGCCGGGTTACGCCGAGAAACTGCTGCCGCACCCGCACGTGTGCGTCGCGTTCGGGTTGTTGAAGACGAACCCGCGTCCCATGAGTTCGTCCCTGAAATCGATCGTCACGCCGTCGAGGTACAGGTAACTCTTCGGGTCGCAGATCGCCTTGATGCCGTGCACCTCGATCAGCTCGTCATGATCGCCTTTCTTCTCGGTCAGGTCCAGCGAATAGGTGAATCCGCTGCACCCGCCGCCCTTGACGCCCAGCCGCAAATAGGTCGTGTCCGCCGACAGGCCCTGCTGATCGAGGACCGCCTTGACTTCCTGAGCCGCTCGCTCCGTTACTTCGATCGCCATGTTCGTCATCCTCTACGATTGATGATTCACTCCCCTCCCGCCCGGTCCGGGCGCGGAGGGCCCGATCAGCCGCTACTTTGCGACCTCCGCCGGTGCCTCGCTGCCTTTTCCAGCCGCCTCCCGCTTCTTCTTGAGATCGGTGATGGCCGCCCGGATCGCGTCCTCCGCCAGCACGCTGCAGTGGATCTTGACCGGCGGAAGCGACAGCTCCTTGACGATGTCCGTGTTCTTGATGCCCATCGCCTCGTCCAGGGTCTTGCCCTTGACCCATTCGGTGGCCAGCGAGCTGCTGGCGATCGCGCTGCCGCACCCGAACGTCTTGAACTTCGCGTCGACGATCCGTTGGTTGCCGTCGATCTTGATCTGGAGCTTCATGACGTCGCCGCACTCGGGCGCTCCCACCACACCCGTGCCGACGCTCGGATCGTTCCGATCAAGCGAGCCGATGTTCCGCGGGTGGCTGTAATGATCCAGCACTTTTTCGCTGTACGCCATCGCAACTGCTCCTCTCGTATATCAGGAAGCGACCGGCGAACCGACCGCCTCGTTTGCCTTCCCGGCGACCGGACATCCGGCCCGGCCGCTCGCACCCCGATCCGGGGCCGGGACCGCTCAATGGGCGGCCCATTGGACCGATTTCAGATCGATCCCTTCCTTGGCCATCTCGTACAAGGGGCTCATGCTCCGCAGCCGCAGCACCGTCGAGCAAACCTTGTCGATCGTCTCCTCGATCTCGGCGGCCGTGTTGAAACGCCCCAGACTGAAGCGGATGGAACTGTGGGCCAGCTCCTCGCCCACCCCCAGCGACTTCAGCACGTAACTCGGTTCCAGCGACGCGCTCGTGCACGCCGAACCGCTGCTCACCGCGATGTTGTTGAAGCCCATCATCAGCGATTCGCCCTCGACGTAGGCGAAACTCACGTTCAAAGTGTTGGGTATGCTGTGGTCC